>NZ_JAVIWP010000002.1:0-5956 GCF_034313875.1 Pseudomonas sp. FG1
CATGGACGTCCGCCAATTCGCCTTTCTTGCGCGCCAACCTTCTGCGGCCCTGAAAAACCGCACGTCGTTTCTGGGGCTGCCCAAGCGCGGGTTGGCGCTAATCCTGGTTAACGCCATGTTCTGGCAACCGTTGCTGGCACAGGCGGATGGCATCGTCGTCAATGCCCCCGGCACCACACTGGCGCAAGCGGGCAACGGCGTGCCCATCGTCAACATCGCGGCGCCGAATGCGGCGGGCTTGTCCCATAACCAGTTCCATGACTACAACGTCGGCGCGCAGGGCCTGATCCTCAACAACGCCACGGATCGCACCCAAAGTACGCAACTGGGCGGGATCATTGTTGGCAACCCCAATTTCACCGGGCAGGCCGCCAGCACCATCCTCAACGAAGTCAACGGCGGCAGCCCCAGCCAGTTGCGCGGCTACACCGAAGTGGCGGGGCAGGCGGCCCATGTGATTGTCGCCAACCCTTACGGTGTGAGCTGCAATGGCTGCGGCTTTATCAACACGCCGCAGGTGACGCTGACCACCGGCCAGGCCGTGATTGAAAACGGCAAGGTCAGCCGCTACCAGGTGGACCAGGGCAGTGTGTCGGTTGACGGCGACGGATTGAACGCGAGCAACGTGGGCCAGTTCGAAATCATCACCCGCGCCGCGCACATCAATGCGCAGATTCAGGCGCAAAAGCTGACCGTTGTTGCCGGTCGCAATGACGTGGACGCCAGCACCTTGAATGCCGCCGCACGGGCTGCGGACGGCAGTGCTGCACCGGCACTGGCTATCGATTCGTCGGCGCTGGGCGGGATGTACGCCGGCACGATCAGGCTGGTGGGCACTGAGGCGGGCGTGGGGGTAAAACTTGCCGGCAACATGGTGGCCGGTGGTGATATCCGGATCGACGCCAACGGGCACCTGAACCTGGGGCAAACCTCTGCCGGCAATGCATTGAATGTGACCGCCCAAAGCCTGGAAACCCAAGGCGCGGTATATGCCGGTACGGATCTGGCGATCAAGGCCCAGGGCGACCTGAGCAACACCAACAACCTGGCAGCCCGTGACAGCATCACGCTGGACAGCGGCGCTCGCCTGAGCAACCGCGGCATTATTGAAGCGGGCGTCAATGCCGACAACAGCCGCAATGCCAACGGCGATGTGCGCCTGACCGCGCAAACCCTCGACAACACCGGTAACACCATCATCGCCAGCCGTGACCTGACGGTGAATGCGGCTGCGCTGGTCAATCAGCACGGCACCCTCAGCGCCGGGCGTCAGGCGCAGGTCAGTGCCGATCAAGTCGATAACACGAATCAGGGTCGGATAATCAGCGCCGGCAGCCTGGGGCTGACGGCCAGCCAGTTGCTCAACAACACTGGTGGGCTGTTGAGCGGCACCGGCAATCTCAACGGCACGGTGGGCCAACTGCTCAACAACGCAGGCGAGCTGTCGAGTGTTGGCCAGGTCAGCTTGCAGGTTGCGTCTCTGGATAACGTTGCCGGCCTGGTGTCGGCCGGGCAGGCGTTGAGCCTCAACGCCAGCGGCGCGCTGAATAATCAGGGCGGGCGGATAGCGGCGGGGCAGGCGGTGCAACTCACCGCAGGCGCACTGGACAACAGCCAAAAGGGCGCGCTTACCAGCCAAGGCACGCTTGACCTTGCAAGCGGCCCGGTCAACAACAGTGCCGGCGGCCAAATCTCCAGTACCCAGGGGCTGCACGCAAACCTGGGTAGCCTTGACCAGCATGACGGCGGCCGTTTCTACAGCACCGCCGACATGAGCCTGAACCTCAACAGCGGCCTGCTGGACAACCGCAACGGGCTGCTCAACGCAAGCGGCCAGTTGACCCTCAAGGGTCTCAACACCGTTAACAACCATCAGGGCGAAATTTCCAGTGCACACGGCTTTTCGCTCGCCGCCAATAGCCTGGATAACGGCGCGGGCAAGCTGCTCAGCGATCAGGCCCTGACAGTGCAGATCGCTCAAGTGCTGAACAACGGTGCCGGGGTGATTTCTGCCAACGGTTTACAGGTCGCCGTCGGCAGCCTGGACAATACCGCCGGCCGGGTAGCCAGCCAGTCCGATGTGAGCCTTGACCTCAATCGTGGCCAACTCACCAACCTGGGCGGCGTGATCAACGCGCCGGGGCAGTTGCTGCTCAGTCATTTGAACGGCGTCGATAATCGCAACGGCGAGATCTCCAGTACCACCAGTTTCAGCCTGCTGGCCGACAACCTCGACAACAGCAACGGCAAACTCCTTAGCGCACAGGCGTTGACAGTGCACATTGCCCAGGCCCTGGAAAACGCCAAGGGGCTGGTGTCCGCACAGGCGCTGGAGGTGCATGGCGCCAGCCTCGGCAACGTCGGCGGCACCCTCAGTGCCACGGGCGGCTTGGCCGTGCAGGTCGACGGTGGGCTGGATAACCGCAACGGGCAGATCCTCGCGCACACGGCTTCGGTCACTGTGGGCACCTTGGATAACCGTCAGGGCCAGGTGCAGGGTGACGCAAGCCTGAGCCTTGTCGGCGCTGGAGCCATCGATAATCGCCAGGGCACCCTGGCGACCGGCCAGGCGTTCGACTTGAGCGCGGCGAGCCTGGATAACACCAATGGCAGCCTGACCAGCAACGGCCAACTGACGGCACAGATCGCCGGGCAACTGCTCAACCAGACTGGCCTGTTCGCCGCTACCGGCGACCTGCAACTGAGCGCCGCCAGCCTGGACAACGGGAGCCTGGGCCGCATCATCGGCAAGGCCAACAGCCGCCTTGCCGTCGGCCAGTTGGACAACCGCGGCGGCGAAGTCTCCAGCGTTAACGACCTGAGCGTGACCGGTACCGGCGTCGACAACAGCCAGGGCGGTCACCTGCTGGCCGGCGGCGCGCTGCAACTGACGCTTGATCGCCTCGATAACCAGCTCAAGGGCATCCTCAGCGGGCAGCACACCGTCAGCATCAACGCGGGCAGCCTGGACAACAGTGGCCAGGGCAGCGTGTATGCCAAAGACGACCTGTCATTGCTGCTGCGCAATCAGTTCAATAACGGGCAGGGCGTGGTACGCAGCGACAGCCGCTTCAGCGCGCAAATGGGCAACCTGATCAACGATGGCGGGCGCATCAGCAGTGCCGGGCCATGGGCGCTCACCAGCCAGAGTGCGGTCAGCAACAAGGGCGGCGAACTGCTCAGCGCCGCCGGTTTGATGCTGACCAGCGCCAGCCTGGATAACAGTGTTGCCGGTCACCTTATCGGTGACGGCGCGGTGCGCGTCGTCACCGGTGCGTTGAACAACCAGGGCGGGCGGCTGACCAGCGCCGATCGCCTCGACCTCAGCGCCGCACAGGTGGACAACAGCGGCGCCGGCCGCATCGCCAGCACTCAGGCGCTGAACGCCAGCGTTACCGGCCTGGACCAACACGCTGGCGGCCAGTTGTACAGCACCGCCAGCCTGACTCTGGACCTGAACCACGGGCTATTGAACAACGCCGGTGGCCTGATCCACGCCCCGGGCGCGTTGCTGCTGAACCATCTCGACAATGTGGATAACAGCGGCGGCGAAATCTCCAGCGCGCAGGCCTTTACCTTCGTCGCGCAGAACCTCGACAACAGCGCCGGCAAGCTGATCAGCGACCAGGCGCTGACCCTCACGGTCGCGCAGCTGCTGACCAACCTCAACGGTGAAATTTCGGCGGCCGGGCTCAAGGCGCAAGCGGGCACACTGGATAACACTCACGGCTTGCTGAGCAGTTCAACGGACCTGGGATTGACCGTGGCCGGCAACCTCGTCAACGACAACGGCGAGGTATCGAGCGCCGGTGCCAGCGTGGTCAATGCCGCGACGCTGAGCAATAAGCGCGGGCAAATGCTGGGCGATAACAGCCTTGACCTGAACGTCAGCGGGGCACTGGGTAACAATGGCGGCACTCTCGGCGCCGGCCAACGCTTGCAGGTCAAATCCGCCAGCCTCGACAACAGCCAGTCCGGCAGCCTGGTCAGCGACGGCAGCTTGAGTGCGACCGTTGACGGCCTGCTCGACAACCATGCGCAAGGCAGCGTGCAGGCCAAGGGCGCGGTGGACATCCAGTCCGCCAGCCTGGACAACCGCACCGGGGCGATTCGCACCAACGGGAATCTGAACCTGCACACGGGCCAGGTGGACAACCGCCAGGGCGTGATCAACAGCAAGCAGGCACTGGGCTTCGTGGGTCAGTCGCTGAATAACAGTAACGGCTTGACCAGCGCCACCGGCCCGGTGCAGTTGGCGTTCGATACCGTCAGCAACGACAAGGGACGTATCGCCAGCCAGGGCGATCTCGACGCAACTCTGGGAGCGCTGACTCAACAGGGTGGTGAACTGGTGGCCCAGGGCAACCTGACGCTGAATGCCAACACCCTCGACAACCGCAACGGTGGGCTGGTTGCCGCCACAAAAGCGCTGAAACTCAGTATCGACAGCGTCGACAACCGCGTGGGGGAAATTTCCAGTCAGCAAAGTGTCTCGCTGAGCGGCCAATACCTGGATAACAGTGGCGGCAAGTTGCTCGCTGCAACTGCACTGGAACTGGCCGTTGCCCAGGTGATCAACCAGGCCAAAGGGCTGGTGTTCGCTCAAGACGCGCACCTGGTGGGCACGCGCCTGGACAACACCCAAGGCAGCGTGGCGGCCCAGCACTCGCTGGCCATTCAACTGGCTCCGGCCATGTTGCCGGGCGCCAGCCTGATCAACGCCGGCGGCACCCTCAGCAGCGAAGGCGGCCTGACGCTGCTCGGCCAACGCCTCGACAACACCGGCGGCAAGGTGTCCAGCGCCGGCCTGCTGAGCGTGACCAGCGCTGGCGACTTGTTGAACCTGGGCGGCACCTTCGACGCGGCGCAAGGCCTGGCACTTTCCAGTGCCAGCCTCGACAACAGCCAGCAAGGCCTGATCAAAAGTGACGGTGCCTCCCGCATCACCACCGGCCAGTTCAACAACGCCACGGGCGGGCAGCTCACCAGCACCGGCAAGCTCGACCTCACGGCGGCCCAGGTCAACAACGGCGGGCGTATCGCCAGCGCCGATGTGTTGAGCGCGAACCTCACCGGGCTGACCCAACAGAACGGCCAATTGTTCAGCAACACCCAACTGAACCTGAACCTCAACGGCGGCGACTTGAGCAACAGCGGCTTGATCAATGCGCCAATCCTGCTGCTGAGCAACCTGGGCAACCTCAGTAACCAGGGCGGCGAAATCTCCAGCCAGAATGCGTTTTCGCTGGCTGCGCGCAGCCTGGACAACAGCAACGGCAAACTCATCAGCAATCAGGCCCTGACCCTCACTGCGGACCAGCAACTGGGTAACGTCAACGGCCATATCAGCGCCGTGGGTTTCACTGCGCGCAGCACGCAGCTGGATAACACCGACGGCATCATCAGCAGCCATGATGGCGTGGACATCAGTGCCCGTGACCTGCTCACCAACCTGCGCGGCAGCCTGGTCGGTGACGGCTCGCTGCTGCTGACCACCGCCAGCCTGGACAACCGCGCGGGGCAGGTCGCAGGCAAGGCTGACACAACGCTCAATGCCGGCGTGATCAACAACCAGAAAGGCCAGGTGATCAGCACCGATACCTTGCACCTGCGCGGTGCCAGCCTGGATAACCGCACCGGCCTGGTCGGCACGACCAACGCGTTGAAACTGGATGTGGGCAGTGTCGACAACCGCGCGGGCGAGTTAAACGGCAGCGCCGATGTCAGCGTCAACGGTCAACAGCTGGACAACAGCGATGGCGGCAAGCTGTTTGCCGCCAACGCCCTGAGCCTTGTCGTTGACCAGTTGCTGAACCGTACCCTCGGCCAGCTCAACGGCCAACGTGTGACCCTCACCGGCTCAACGCTGGACAACAGCGGCGGCAAGGTTTTCAGCCAGCAACCGCTGGTGCTGAACCTCACCGGTGATGTGAACAACACCCAAGGCCTGTTGAGC
>NZ_JAVIWP010000003.1:0-142380 GCF_034313875.1 Pseudomonas sp. FG1
GCTGCGCCAGACGGAACAGGAGAGCAACGATGCAACTGAACCTAACCCTCGCAGACCTGCCCCCGGACGACGACAGTCTGTGGGAACAACTCGACGAAACAACACGCCAAGCGGTGATCGACAGGCTGGCTCAAGCGATCGCGAAGGTCGTGACGGGCAACGAGCCGACCCACAGGGAGAGCGCTGATGAGTGACACTGCCAACAAGATCGGTTCCAGCCATTTGCAGCGTGCGGCGTTCGTCTACATTCGACAGTCCAGCGCCAGTCAGGTAGAGCACAACCGGGAATCGACGCAACGCCAGTACGCGCTCGCACAACGGGCGACTGGCCTCGGCTGGTCCCAGCAGCAGATCAATGTTGTCGACGATGATTTGGGACTCTCGGGGGCCAGCACCGCTCGCCGGGGCGGTTTCGCGCGGATGACCGCCGAAGTCGCGCTCGGTCACGTCGGCATTATTCTAGGATTGGAGGTCTTCCGTCTGGCGCGTAATAACGCTGACTGGTACCGACTGCTCGACCTGTGCACCATGACCGACACGCTGATCGGCGATGCCGACGGCGTGTACAACCCCGCGCTGTTCAACGATCGCCTGTTGCTTGGACTCAAGGGCACGAGGCCGAACTGCACATTCTGCGCGCGCGTCTGGACGGCGGCATTCGCAACAAGACTGCTCGAGGTGAGTTGCGCCGGGGTCTGCCGACCGGACTGGTGTGGGGCGAGGCCGACGGCGAAGTCAGGTTGCATCCCGATGAAGCCGTCGTGAGCGTACTACATGCCGTGTTTGCACGTTTTAACGAGTTTGGCTCGGCCCGCCGTGTTTGGCTGTGGTTGCGTACCGAGAACTTATCGTTCCCTCTGCAATTCAACCGCAACGAGCAAATCCGCTGGGTCGCACCGACCTACAACGCCATTTACAATGTGCTCACCAACCCGGTTTATGCGGGAGCCTACTGCTATGGCAAGACGCGTACGGAACGCTATGTCGATGAGCACGGCACGCTCAAGACACGCTTGCGGCGTCTACCTCAATCGCAATGGGCCGTGCTCATCCGTGAGCACCATGAAGGTTATATCGATTGGGCAACCTATGAGGCCAACCAAGTGCGTCTGGCTGCAAATACCAAGCCCCGGCCCCATGAAGCAGGGGGAGCCGTGAGGGAAGGTGCCGCCTTGCTGCAAGGCCTGGCCATCTGCGGCCACTGCGGCCGGTCGCTTAAAACCCACTACCGCGGCACGAATCAGACGCCGGGTTACCATTGTTCGAACAAAGGCATCGAGAATGGTCGTGGCGTCTACTGCCTCAATATTGGTGGCCTGCAGATTGACGCCGCCGTTGCGCAGGCCTTCCTGCAGGCCGTTGAGCCGGCGGGCGTTGCAGCGGCTGTACGCGCCGCCGAACGCCTCGAAGCCGACCACGACGCCGCGCTCGCGCAGTGGCGACTGACCGTGGAACGGGCGCACTACGAAGCGTTGCTTGCCGAGCGACGCTACCGTGCCGTGGATCCTGAGAACCGTTTGGTGGCGCGCGGACTTGAAACACAATGGGAGACACAGCTGCGTGAACTCGAACAAGCGCAGCAGGAACTTGCCCGGCGCGAACAACTGCGTCCCCGCACCTTGGGCGCGGAGGAACGACACCGCCTGCTCGCGCTCGGCCAGGATCTCCAACGCCTGTGGCATGCTCCGACCCTCACCGTGCGCGACAGGAAGCAATTGCTGCGCACGCTGCTCGAGGAGATTTCGATTACCGTGCATCGCGAACAATACCGAGCGCAGCTGAAGCTACGCTGGCGCGGCGGCAAGCTCACCGAATGCGACGTTGCGTTGCCGCGCTCGCGACCGGCCACCATTCGCACCGACGAAGACACCATCGCCCTGGTACGTCGACTGGCGCAGCACTATCCCGATGCGACCATCGCGGGCATCCTCAACACCCAAGGCCGTGTGACCGCGCGGGGCCTGCGTTTCAACCAGAACCTCGTGGGCAACCTGCGGCGTCATTGGAAGATTCCCTGTTTCGAACGATCCGCCGAGCTTCCCGACGGTGAGCTGCTCAGAATTCGCCAGGCCGCCCGTGTACTGGGTACAGAGCCGTCCACGCTGCACCGCTGGGTCAACGACGGCTTCATCGCCGGGGAGCAAACGACGCCTGGCGCACCCTGGCGTATTCGCATCACTGACGCGTTGCGAAGCCGCTTCGTCGAGCACAGCCCAGAAGGCTACGTCGTGATGCAGGATGCAACCAGGCTACTCGGCGTCACCCGCCAAACCGTGTTGCAGCGTGTAAAGCGCGGCGAACTCGACGCTGTCCTGGTCTGCCACGGACGCCGCAAAGGCTTGCGCATCAAGGCGGTCGACGATCAGCCTGACCTCTTCGAACACACCTCATAAACCAAAGGGCATTGTTATGCAGGATCCAAGAACGACGTGATATCCGCATCCAATATCCAGTTCACCTTCTGGCCTTGAGCGCGACCGTTAACGCATCCAGCGCATCGTGCTGGCTACGTCCCGGTCGAAACCCATACGAGAACCCTAGAAAGTATTCTTCATAAATCGCATTCAGAACGAGGCTCTTGCAAAACACCCCAGCGCGAGTGAATTTCTGCCTGCTAGCAACGGCGCAAAAAGAGTGGAGCGGGGGTCGCCATCGAAGGCATGATTGTGGTCTCAAATCAACAACCACACCCGCCGAATGAATACTGCCCTGCGCGAGCGTTTGACGCAATTCCATCATCATTTTCAGCACCAGTTGTTGCCCTTAGCGTAGGGATCAGAACCTCGCCTGTAGTAACGCCCAGTCAAGGGAGTGGGGGCAGGCTCTCCTCGGGATCAAGCCACTTCATTTTGCGCCGACGCAGGGTGTCGGAAGGCAGCTCGCCGAAAGTGCTCCTATAGTTCTCGGCGAAACGTCCCGTATGAAAGAAGCCGTAGTCTAGGGCCATCTCGGTGACACTACGCACATTTGCATTGGGATCGCTCAAGCGGGCGCGTATGCACTCGAGCTTGCGGTTGCGGATGTAGTTCTTCGGCGTGGTGCCAGCATGCTTCTCGAACAAAGTGTAGAGCGAGCGTGGGCTCATCAGCGCCAGCTCCGCCAGTCGCTCAAGGCTGATGCTCTGTTTGAGATTGTCCTCAATGAACTGAACGACTCGCTCGAAGGACGGGCAACCTTCGCTGAAGGTCTCGCGGCTGACATTGCTGCTCAGCATCTCGAGCAGCTTGGTAGCAATGATCCCCGTATAGTATTCCTGGACCCGAGGCATCGAATTTGTATGCTCCGCTTCGTCACAAACCAGCCCAAGCAGATTGATAAAGCCATCGAGTTGCTGCAGGTTGTGTCGCGTGGTGAAGCGGATACCCTCACTCGGCTTGTGCCAATAGCTCTCACTGCATGCCCGATCGAGGACCACTGAGGGTAATTTGACGATGAATTTCTCACAATCCTCCGAATAAGTCAGGTCCGCTCGGTCATCCGGATTGATCAGCAATAGTTCACCCGGCGAAAAATAGTGCTCCAGGCCATAGCCACGCCACAGGCAATGGCCCTTGAGCAGTACCTGCAGGTGATAGCAGGTTTCCAAGCCTGGCGAGGTCACCCTTACGCTACCGCCATAGCTGATTCGACACAGATCAAGGCTGCCGAAAGTGCTGTGGTTCAGGCTGGCTTCCGGGCACCCACTCTTGGGCAGGCGAATACAGTGCGAACCGACATGTTGGTTAACGTAGTCGGAGACGAAGTAGGGGTCGGCATTGACGAAGATCCGACTTTTCTCGTTCAACAAGCGACAATCCATAACTCACGGTGCTCTTATATTTTTTATGTGGGTTACGAGGAACTCAAGGCCTAGGCTGCCCACCTCGCACACTCCATTGATACTCGCAATATGCCCAAGCCATGACGCGAGCCGATCAACGGTCAGCCAATGACCAGCCCCCGCCATCGAAGCACCATAGTGCCCGGTCAAATCGGCTGCGTAGAATAATATAGCGGCCAGCGTTAGGAAAGCGACTAAGAAGGAGCACTCCGACGCTCTATAATCACCTAAATTTTTCTCTACCACTGTCCTATGTCACGGTTGATCTTTCTCACTGACCCAATAAATTTAGGCTCTGTTCGCGTTCGCCGTGGGCTATCCCATGGGGCATGCCGGAGCCAGGTCTCGGCACTGAGATCTTTGCCAGCACGTTCCAGTAATCGCCGCCAGCCCAAGTAATTGGGTAAATAGCAGGTGGCTACGCCATTGAAGCGGCGCATTCACTGCTTCAAGCGCGAGTCGTAGGCGTTCACATGCTGGATATGAAAGACGCGTTGCCTGACCCGCGCACCCTGCGCCAGGTTCAACGGCTCATGCGCGATTGCTTCTGCCTTGGTAACTGCGAGATATACGCCAGCACCATCGGTGCATAGCACCGACTCAGGGGGCAGCAATTGCGGCAGCAGGCTCCCTAGCGTCTGTTTATCAACCTTAGGAAGGACAGCATCATAATGCTTGCCTTGCCGATCCTGGACGACCAGCACCGGGATTTGCTCGACAGACAGGCCGCGTTTTTTGGCTCATCCGCCACGATGTCGGGCCTGGCGTGGCAGCTCACGCTGACCTTTGAAGGACTCCAAGAAGTAGGTCTCGTCAGCCTCGACGATATTCTCCAGTTCGGTATCGTTTTCGCTGGCTGGAAGCGCCAACATCCCGGTGGCGTCAGCAGAATGAGGTGGTGCGATCCACTCCAGACTCCCGAGCAGCCTTACGTACTACAAGGGCTTCCCCATTGAGCGCAAGCGCAATAGCGATTTAGTTGTCTACTGCTGCGCGTGCCGGATCGACGTAAGAAGGTGAAGGACTGCGGTACTACAAACGGTCATATTGAGCTGATGGCTCGGACCCTGATGAAAGACGCACGTGAGGACCTCGTTCGCTAACCGGGACTGAATTCCCCATACGATTTTCAGGTATACCCCACGTAGGTCCAACCCGCTTCACATCAACGACGGCAGTGCACATTGATCTTCTTTTTATCTGCTCATGGTTCCACCGTGACGCCTTAAAAGTTGAGCAATAGGAAGCCAGGGCCTACGCACCAGTTGGTTCTACCTGCTCAAGCTTGAACGTGTCGCCGTAATGCAGGACGGCCCAGGCCATCCTTGCATTCTTGGCGGCAATCGCGACGGCCGCACGCCAGTAACCGCGACGTTCAATCAGATTGCGGATCCAGCGACTAAATGGATCTTGTTTATCGCCCAGGTTGGCCATTACAGATCGAGCCCCGAGCACCAGTAGACTCCGTAAATAGGCATCCCCGGCTTTGGTGATACTCCCCAAACGCTGCTTTCCACCGCTACTGTACTGACCCGGCGTCAGTCCGAGCCATGCAGCCACTTGGCGACCATTTCTGAAGTCGTGCCCATCCCCAATACTGGCAACCAAGGCACTCGCCGTGGTCGAGCCAACCCCGCGCAATTGCAGCAATCTACGGCTACGATCATCTTCACGAGCAATCTGGCTGATTGCTCTATCAAGCTCTACCAAGCGGTCCTCGATATGGCTGGTGTGCTCTAACAGTTCACTCATGCACCGTTTTGCCCAGCCAGGCAAGCTGTCCAGATAAGGGCCAATCTCTCTTCTCAATCGCTCTGGGCTTTGCGGCAGGACCACCCCAAATTCAGAAAGTAATCCCCGCAGTCGGTTGTAAGAAGCTGTGCGCTCTTCGATAAATCCCTGCCGAGTGCGATGAAGGCAAAGAGTCGCCTGTTGATGCTCGTCCTTGACGGGTACGAACCGCATGCTGGGTCGGGTCACTGCCTCACAGATTGCAGCAGCATCTGCTGCATCATTCTTACCGCGCTTACCTGACATCCGATAAGGAGCAACGAGTTTAGGAGCCATCAACCTGACAGTATGTCCGTGCTGAACAAACACCCTCGCCCAGTGGTGCGCCCCTGAGCAAGCCTCCATACCAATCAAACACGGCGGTAACTGCGCGATCAATGGCACCAACTGATCACGCGCAACCTTCGGTTTCACCAATATGGCTTTGCCAGCCTCATTGACGCCGTGAACGGCGAACACCGTCTTGGCTAAATCGATTCCCACCGTGATAACTGACATTGGCTTCCCCTCCAGTAATTGATGCAGTTATGAAACTTCATCATGGCACCTTGATGCCGCCTCGCGACTTTCGCCGCGGACTTGGACGGGGAAGTCCCTTTCATTCGCTAAGCGCTCTGTCTGTCAGGTTGAGGTCGTAGAGGTGGACGCTGGAACGTCAGGAAATTCAGAAAGCCATCCTACTCTGACGCGGCCTGAATGGTCGGCCTTACGCCCGGTTGGGGTATAGCCCAACCTGACGGCGTTTGACGACGCATAACTAATCACTATGATTAACTTTGAATCAATACACAATTAGGAGTATCTCATCATGGCAACTACCGCAAAAACCCGATTTGTCACGGCTCACGTCCTTGTGCAACTTGCCGAAAAGGTCGATTTGATGGCAGAGCGTCTGGAACGCTCCAAAAAACTGGATCGTCAAACAGGCTCTGTCCGCTTGGATCGACCAGGAAGTGGAACGTAGTCGCCTGACCCGCGAAGCCTTAGCTGATGTTGATGCTGGCCGAGTAATTGACCACCACGCCGTGCAGGCCTGGGCTAATAGCCTTAGCACCGACACGCCGTTGCCGGTACCGCGCTGATGGAATTGAAGTTGCAAGCAAGGCGCTGTCCGACATTGCACGGCTGTACTAGTTTCTGGCAGCGGTGAATCAACCTGCCGCTGCACGAGCCCTACAGCAACTCACAGCAGCGCCGAATACGCTGTTGGCCAGCCCGCGCATCGGCGAGCGCCTGGAAGAATTTGAGCCGAGAATGTGAGCCAAATTCAGATCGGCCAGTACAAGATGCGTTACGAGGTAGTGAATTCAACTATCTATCTGCTGCGCCTGTGGCACACCCGTGAGGATCCATAGCCTTGCAGGAGGCACAAGGGCACCTCCCCACATGCGCAGCTAATTACGACGCGTTGTTGCTATGGAACTGCTCACCGCACCGGATCACCAATCATGCCAGGGTCTGGCTGGAGAGCTCGATGCCGTAACGATTGAGCACCTTTTCGAATCGATGCAGCGGCAGACGGTCGACATACTTGGTGGTCAGCAGCATGGCCCGCGCGGGGACTAGAGGGCTTTTCTTGATCAGCAGCTTTACGTTAAGTAGGATAACTCGACATTTCAGCTCTTTTTGACGCCCCCCGATCTATCGTTTTGATAAATCGGCTCGGGCGATAACTAGTCTGAAGTTTGACATCGGGGGGGGGGGCCGGAGACATCAATGATGTGAAGGGCCCCAGGTAGGGCCCCGCCAGCCTCAGTAGGCGGCAAAAAACAGCACGACGACGCCGGCCAGCGCCAAGCCACCGTGACCCACGATCGCCCACCAAGGTTTGGCTTGGCGGAACAGTATGCCGAAAAACAGCGCCCCCCCCAGAAACGCTGCTCCCAACAGACCGAGTGCCCAGAACGCGGCCTGCGGGAACGCGGCTTCTGGTCCGGCGGTATACAAAGCATAGACCAGCGTCATGAGACCCGCCAAGCCCAGCCCGCCATGCCCCAAGCCGAACCAAGAGGGATAACGCACTTTCCTTTTCGACAGCAACCCTAAGAACAACCCGCCCGCAGCAGCCGCAGCCAACACCCAGAAAGCCCACTGAATAAGTACCATCGATTTATACCCAACTTAATATGTTTTAAGAATGACGGTCAACAGTCACCGCGCCCCAAACGTCCCTAAGTGCCCGGATCGTCGCCAACAGCATGGCCTATCGTCCACAGCCCGATTTGCGCGGAGCGTATCTCAGATTCCAAGTATGCCTACTCCGCTACTTCAACCAACCCGCTTTTAGTAACGGAAGATCAAGCCAACAAAGATAGCGAATTACATCATAACTAGGAAAACGCTGAAGTATTCATGCTATAGCCGGACAGCAGGCCTGGAAACCACGGTTTCCGTGGGGACGACCAAGCGTAATGTGAATATATCAGCGCTTCCCTAACCCGGAACTTCAGGTTCTTCGCTATGGGCGATTTCAATTCTACTATCAGAATGAATAATTATAGCCAATGACGAAATTATCTTGTGCCATGGACGACCTGACAGGTGACGAAGTGTTGTAAGCCGATCTATTGGTCATGCTGCTCTCGAAGGCGTGCGAATATGCAGCATCAAATCTGCTCGATTGAGAGAAATTATAGCTAAAACCTAAGGAGGCATGCTTCTGTAGAACTGCTGGTATTAGGGCAAGCAAACCCTCGTCGTTGAATGGCTGAGTAGCCTGACGGTATCCTGCTCGCAAAGTTAAATTCTGGGTAGCGGCATACGAAGTTCCGATCGCCACTATCGTTTGATCCTTAGCGTTTTGAGGTAATTTAAGATCAACCCCTCCGACGTCACTGGAAAACCCCACCTTAATATCCTTCAAAGCATCCTTCCAGAAAACACGAGAAACATCAAAAGCGACCAAAAATTTATCCGTAAACTGATGGCTCAGCCCTAGATCAAGCTTGGCAGGGGAATTAAAGTTCAAAAAACGAACGTCCCCTTCAATCGGCACATTCCCAATGATACCATCCACAGCAGTAACAGTCCCTCGCCCCTCTAAATCATTCATATGACTTTTGAACATATAGGAAGCACCAAAATTTGTTATGGGAGTTACCTTGTACAGCAAGCCTAACTTACCTGAGATCCCCCAACCATCTGCACCACTCGCAATTGCTTTATTTTTGCTAACGCTTAAATGTACGCCCTGCGGATCAGGCAACGTACCTATCAATCCCAGTAAGGAACCAGACGCTCGCCCATTTTTCGCCAGACTACCCAACTGGTTCATCCCAAGCAAATAATCAAGATTTAAACCGGTCCATTTTGCATCAAGCGATCCGCCGACAGCAAGACGATCATTAACTTGAAAACTTACGGCGAAAGGCACGTCAAGAATAAACAAACGACTCGAGTTCTCAAGCCCCGTCTCAGCGCCGGTAGCATAACCCTTCCCACCAACGTCACCGCGAGACAAAAAGCTAGACCTCCCATATTCAACACCTACGCCAGCTTGTGCAAACATGCCTGCGCCAATGGTCCAGTTTGAAATCTTATGGGTAAACGCTAGCTGAGGGGCAACATAAGGCCCTCTATTCTGAGAGTGCGTGCTTGATGACACTTTTTCGTCCGTAGCAAGATTCGAGGCACTTATATCTGTTGTAATAAGGTCGAAACCGAGTAGAACTTCATCTGTAGCATCTGACAAACCCATTGTCGCTGGGTTAACCATCATTGATGCAGGCCCGACGTAATTAGAAACAGCTGTCCCTCCCATGCCTCTCGAAATTGGCCCAAAGCCCTCTAAAAACAACCCGTCCGTCGCTAGCGCATAGCATGATAGACAACTTAAAATCGAACCGACCGTAATTTTTCTCATCATCTTAGCACTCACCATCTATTATAATTATACTGCCCTTCCCTAGAAAGAAGGGGGGAGGATGAAATACCGCTCTGGAATTTAGCTGCGCCGTATATGAGAACGGCGCGCCAATGATAATTTAATAATACTAATTTTAGGATATTCGAAGCACTGGCTTAAGGGTTATTCCATTTTCCGAGTCCTCCGCTGCCTGATTAATTTCATCAAAGGAATAGAACTTTAACAATTTATCAAATGGAAACTTCCCTTGACGATATAGTTCCACCAATCTTGGAATAAATATATCCGAAATAGATTGCCCCTCAACAATACCTCGAAGCTTACGATTAAACAGTAAAAAATTAATATCAACGGGAATTGTGGCACCCATCGGTGGTGCACCTACAATACCTATCTCACCACCTATGGCGGAGCTGAGGATCGCCTGCTGAAGAACCGAAGGCAAACCGCTAGTTTCGAGCACATACGGAACGCCGCCAGCACAAATTTCCTTAATCTTCTCAACTGGATCAGAACTTGCTGCATTAATCACATGCGTCGCCCCAAGCTCATCGGCCAATTTAAGGCGATTCTCTTTGACATCGACAACGATGATTTTCGTACACCCCGCCACAACGGCAGCCATAACTGCCGAAAGGCCTACGGCCCCGGCACCAAAGATCGCGATAGAAGAACCCGCTGGCGGATTAAGCGCATTCAAAACAGACCCTGCGCCAGTTTGAATGCCACAACCAAGAGGCCCAAGCAACTCAAGCGGTACGTCTTTTGTAACCTTCACAGTGTTACGTTCATAAGATAGCGCATATGTCGCAAAGGAGGACTGCCCAAAAAAGCTTGCTCCCACCTCTGCCCCTTGGTGATCGTGGATGGTGCACTCCCCGGTTACCGAGCGCCCCATAAAGTTAGGGCCAAATGAGTTTGCACAACTGGTAGGGTCTCCGGAAAGACAAGCATCACAACTCCCGCAGGTATAAAATGTCAAAACAACATGGTCGCCCGGCTGAACCTTTTTGACCGCGGACCCAACCCGCTCAACCACACCAGCCCCTTCATGCCCAAATACCATCGGTAGTGGAACCGGATAATGCTGATCGCGACAAACCAGATCCGTATGACACAGCCCGGTTGCAACCAATCTAACGAGAACCTGATCTTCAGCTGGCTCATTAAGAGCTACATGCTCAAGTAAGAACGGGCCATTTTTTTGGCGAACTATTGCTGCTTTGATTTCCATTTCCATCTCCCTCTTTATTTTAGACTAAAGTTATAAACCGATCTTTACCAACCTTTTGGACAACAACCTATTTATCTCACTGCCATCAATTTTTGGCCGCAAGACGATTCCAATCATTAACTCACCGATTAGCTCGAATACCGTAAGCTAGACTATGCATCGAACCACAGTTAAACTTGTAAGCTTCTGCTACTGCTAGCAAGGAGGTCTATTATAAAAACGGTCCGCAAACACTAATTCCCGCGCAACACCAAGTCGAACGAGCTCGGTCTCGGCAGCGTCCACCATAGGCGGCGGCCCGCAAAGGTATCCTTCATAAGCCTGCCCCGTGAGGTATTCCTTAAAATACTCGGTCACCATGCCCCGCTTCCCTTTCCATGACGACGTAGAAGACTCTTCGGACAAAACTGGAATTAACTCGAAGCGCCCACCCCAATCGAACTGCAGCGCTTCTATTTCGTCGAGGCAATATAGGTCACGTTGTTGACGAGCTCCAAAGAACAACAACACATCACGCTTTCGCTGGGCCTGGGTCATGCTCTGCAAAACACATTTAATTGGAGCAAGCCCCGTTCCGCCGGCTACGCAGACCATTGTCGCATTGCTCTCATGGAGTCCGAACTGCCCATAAGGCGCTCGCAGGGTTAGTGTTGCCCCCGTACGATCGCCACCAAATAGCCAACCACTGAAAATTCCACCTGGGACAAGGCGAACATGGAAGCTCAGGGAGCCATCAGGTTGGGGCGGAGTGGCAAAAGAATAGCTCCTTACAGCAGAGCACTCTGCACATTCCACGTCTGCATACTGGCCGGGGTAGAAGGCTATCTGCTTATCGGATACTAATTCCAGCTCGACTATATCGTGCGCCAGCCTTTTCTGCTTTCTAATCAATGCACTCGTTTCTATTGGAACCAACGCCTGCCCAAGCACTGTATCTAGCTCTATCTCGAGATCTTCTTTCGGTATGCATTGACAACCCAAGCGATAGCCGGACTGATACAGATCGCCACTCAGACCCATAGCAGAAGAAGTCAACTCATTCACCCTGCCAGATATCAGTTTATATTTACATGTCCCACAAGATCCGACTTTGCAATCATGCGGAAAGGCAATTCCTTGATGCAGAGCGCTTTCCAGAATGGTTTGCCCGCGTGGCACCTTAAACTGAAACCCCTGCCCTCTAACTGAAACGGTAGATTCCCGAGGCGGCACAAATAAACCAGAGATTTTCTTAAAAAACTCATTCATAAACCCATCGCTCAGTTAGACGCCCGTTAATTATAAAAAACGGAAAATTTGTCCGATTTGGAACGTTTTTTTTCAAAAAGAGACCGTAGATTTCGTTCGCTCTTCGCTTATCTACGGTCTCAGTCGAAACGATTTAGACTGCCTGTATTATCAAATGCTAGCTAGCCCGCCCCGCCCCAGTTCACTTTCACACCACAGTGGCCATCCCGCTTTTTTATTAGCAGCCATAGCCAGTTCGCGCTCACCTGGAGTTGCGTACCGCTGGTCCCAATCTTTCAACTTTGGTTTTGCAATGAGAGCGAACCAAAGAGGCGGAATAAGCCCTAGAAGGAAACACACAAAGAGCGAAGGCATCTGCGGGGCTTCTTTTTCCGGACGCAACTCATAGAACCGTGTATAGCCGTCAATATGATGATTGATATGGTTAGTAATTTCGCAACCCAGCGGGCGCACAATTGTTCCCATATGATTCCACGCGTGGTGCAGGAGGATAGGCTTATCTAGATCGCGTACTAAACCATAGTGTTGAAAGTAATTAAAACCCTCGACTATCCCTTTCGCAATAATCATCGAAGCAATCGTAACCAACCCTAATGCTGGCCCGCCCAGATAAGCAACCAGGCCAGGCAGAGCGAGCAGGAGTGCGACATATTGATATGTTTTGTTGGACAAATTCCACGGTGACTGTCCTTTTCTACGTAAAGTTTCAGCCTCAATCTTTATCGCATCTTTGACGGAACCAACTGTCGCACTGATCACGAAACTGTAAATTGTCTGTCCACGATACGCGGTGTCGCTATCGAGGGGCGTATCTAGGTAAAGGTGATGCGTGTTGACATGGGCAATGTCTCGGTTCGGATCACCATAAAACATAGCCAATAGCTGCGCCATTTTCCGAGGCAACCAGTGGCGACGATGCATCAACTCATGCGAAACCGGAAGAGTTGGCACACCACTAAGCCAAGCCAAAGAAAGAATGCACCCTGCCACTTGTAACGGCTCACTAAGTTCGATACGCCCGTTTTCAACTCCAAAGACAAGGAGCCCATATAGACCGATCATTAATGGTAACTGCAAATACTGGGTAAGGTCTGCGAAAAAGGGACTTACCTTTCTGGCCGAAAAATCCTTCGGTAAAATGACATCAAGCACCATCAGTACAGGGAATGTTGCCGCCCCAAGCCAAACCCAATAGCCACCATAGTAAAATCCGATCAGCCCGCAAGCAGTAACAACAGGAATCAGGTAATAACGAAGCGTGTCCATATATCCTCCTACTTTATTATTGTCGACTCAGAATGGGTAATTAGCTGGCTTCTCAACCATACTAATCCATTGAGATTGAGTAAATTCTTCAATACTTGCAGGTCCGCCAAACCGGCCTCCGCTACCCGAGGCACCCATTCCTCCGAAGGGAACATGCGGCTCACAGTTAATTGGCTGGTCATTAATATGGACCATACCGGTATTTAGACGCTTTGCGATGTCTAGACCAGTCGCCAACGCCCTAGTATGGATAGATGCGGCCAAGCCATACTCCGAACAGTTTGCTAATTCAATCGCCTCTTCAATACTGTCAAATACAGTGATCGGAGCCACCGGGCCGAAAATTTCAGATTTGAAAACCTCCATCTCCGGCTTCACGTCCATGATTACGGTAGCTTGGTAGTAGCGATCTTGATATGTACCTCCCGCCAAAACCTTAGCACCGGCGCTTTGTGCAGATTCGACGAGCGCGTGGACGCGAACTACCTGTTTATCATTGATAAGTGGGCCGAGATGCACTCGATCCGAGTTTGGATCCCCCACCACTAAGTTCTTCGCACGTAGCGCCAGTTTCTCTGCATATTGCTGGGCAACGTCCCTATGTACTAAATGACGTCCGGCGGCCATGCACACTTGGCCCTGATGCAAGAACGTACCCCAAGCAGCGCAGCTGACAGCCCCATCTAAATCGGCGTCAGGCAACACGATGTGGACATTGTTACCACCCAGTTCAAGCGCAACCTTTTTCAGCATTCTCCCGCATTTCTCTCCGATCAACCGGCCCACCTGTGTGGACCCGGTAAAAGAAATCATGTTAATTCCGGAGTTCGCAACCATTGACTCTCCTACGTCCGCTCCACCAGGAAGAACGTGAAGAACACCGTCCGGCATGCCAGCGTCGGAAAAGATCTCGGCAATGAGCGCCCCCCGGTGACAGCAGTCTGAAGGTCGGGCTTTAAGATCACCGCATTACCCAACGCTAAGGCTGGTGCTACCGAACGCATTGCTAAAAACAACGGGAAATTCCAAGGTGCAATTACACCGACCACGCCAACTGGAACGCGCTGACAAAGATTCATGCGCCCTGGAACTGCCGATGGAAACAACGTACCGTTAGACAAATAAGCTAAACCCGCAGCTTGATGCATTTGCTCATACGCAATTCCGGCCTCCCATAAGCCCTTCGGACGAATTGCGCCGCATTCCCGCACGTTCCAATCGGCGAACTCATGTTCGCGCTCCTTTAGTTTTTCGGCAGCCTTGCGGACAATGGCGGCTCTTTCACTAAATGGTATTGCGGCCCATTCCTTTTGCGCTCTCTTAGCTGCGTTCACAGCAGCATCGACATCTTCGCCGTTAGCAACGCCCGTAATGCCAAGAATATCTCCATTGGACGGGTCGACAACATTGGCAACACCTCCCCGCGCCTCCACCCAATTAGAACTAAACACCTTCCCGTACCAGATAGGCTGCTCTTTTGTTTCCCGCATAATTATGCCTCCTTAACTTCAAAATTATAAATTAGATACATGTGCCATTGGGCTCAAACAGGATTTTCAAGGACTGACCATTTAAGGCCATTTCGAACGCATCCTCTGCCGCCGATAGTGGCAATCGATGCGATACGAGCGAAGACAAATCAACACGCCCTGTAACCAGTAAGCTAGTTGAACGCTCCCATGTTTCAAACAGACGCCTGCCATGCAGGCCACGTACAATAAGGCCTTTAAAAAGCCACTCCTCTAGGTTGAGCAAAATATCATGTGACGGGACGCCCATCAGTCGCAACTCACCACCATGGGTGATGGATTGAATAAGCTCCTTTAACGCCGCTGCTTGCCCGGAATAGTCAATTGCAACATCTACTCCCCTCTCACCGAGCAGCGAACGCACAGTCTTATAAACGCTCTCTTCAGTTGCATTAATGCATTCATCCGCCCCCATTTTGGCTGCTGCAGTGAGGCGCAGAGGATGAATGTCAGTTGCAATGACCTTGCTTGCTCCCAGTGCTTTGGCGGCTGCAATGTTCATAAGTCCGATCGGACCGCAACCAGAAACAAGAACATTCAATCCCGAAACCCCAGAACCTTCCAGACTTGCATGCACCGCAAGCCCGAACGGCTCCATCATTGCCGCCTGGAGCGGAGGAATTCCGCACGGCACCGGCCAACACACGCTCTCCGGAACCACGACGAAAGACGCGAAGCCTCCATCAAAGTCGACCCCCGGATACCGCGTATTAGGACAAACATGCGCCCAACCGCGTCGACACGTGTAGCACGTTCCACAAGGGAGATGACTCTCCAGACTGACGCGCATCCCAGGCCTTAGACCTTTAACGTCAGATCCGACCTGTTCAATCACCCCGCTAACTTCATGACCCAAGATAGTGGGGAGTTTCATTCTTTTGGCGAACTCGCCCCATTTATAGATCAACAAGTCAGTACCACAGATACCGGCCGCTTCAACTTTCACCAGCACGTCAGTACTGTGGGCCTCTTTAGGGGCGGCCACATCATCGACAGATAGCCCTCCTGGCCCTGCTTTAGTTTTCCTTATCGCGAGCATTGAATCACCTATGTAGACGTCAAATGTTATAGGTAGCGAGGACGGCGATATCAAATCACTTAATGCATCACATGCAGCCAAGTTCTCGGCAACAAACGCACAGCTTCCGAGATCGACACGACTAGTTAGTAATGTCGCTGCAGCTGTGACTGCGGTAGATGACTAAGGCTCGAGCGAATGCGCGACAGGCTGGATATATCGTTGCAGACCTGGGCATATAGTCGGTTGAGGTTAGCGATGAGATTGAAGATTGATGCAGCCGCACCGTGGGACTGGCATCTATAACCCTATTACGAGAGATGAAGCCGATAACTGCGACGCAAATGGTGCGCAAAGTCGCACGCACGCCAATGACCTTGGGCTCACAAAAATTGGTGGTCGGGCTAGCCTGCTTGGGCTCGCCCTCAGAAAGCTCTAGGCCAGCGTCACAGACTCCAAGCGTAACGGCTACGGCTGGCCCGCTTTGAGGATATACATGGCGAAAGCAACCAATCTGAGCAGAGTTGAGAAAATACAACATTGAAGGGTCACCACTATTTTTATTTTAAGTCTCGTATAGCTAGCAACCGCCATGCCATTGCTTATACCGATCCGCTTATCGCATCTAGATCATTGATTTGCTTCGTAAAAAAAAAAGGGGGGGGTATGAGAGAAATCTCCAGCACGCTGGCTGTATTTGAGCAAATCATCAATCGCGCATAATCACCTGTCGATTTGATCAAGACAGCGATAAAAAAGGTTCATCGCGCTTTCCCGGGGAAGGCGGCCTTGATTTTCAGTAAGAAGTAGTCCGAGTCCCGGAAACCATAGGCCATGCGCTTGATCACCTTGATACGGTTGTTCAGGCCCTCCAGCAGGCTGGTATGCATGGGAAAACGAGCGCTGGCGAGGATGCCGCGTATATAGCGCCTGAGGTTTTTGGCGAAGCGCTGTAGCGGTGCCAAGCCACTGTCACGGGCATGCCGTAGCCAGGCCCGCCAGCGTTGCCAGCCTTCCCATACGCTCGGGGCGTACCAGACTTCCTTCAGTGCGTCCTTGAGCAGATAGACCGTCGCCAACGGCTGGTTGGCGACGAGCAATTCCTGCAACTGCACGGCTTGGCCGTCCTTGAGGTTCGCAGCGTTGCGCAGCAGCAGCCAGCGGCTGCGCTTGACCACCTTGCGCGCTGGTTTGTTATCGCGCAGGAGGTTGGCCTGGTCGACGCGGATACGGTCGATCACCTCACGACCGTAGCGCGCCACCACATGGAACAGGTCGTACACCACTTCGGCTTGAGGGCAGTGCCGCTTCACTTCCAGGTCGAAAGCGGTGTTCATGTCCATGGCGACCGCCTCGATGTACTGGCAATGCTCACCGGGCCACTCGAAGAATGGGCGAATCGCCTGGCGACTGGTGCCGTGGCCGACCCACAGCACGCGTGTTCGCTCCGCATCCATGATCACCGTGGCGTAGCGATGGCGCTTGTCCAGGGCGAACTCGTCCATCCCCAGGCGCCGGACGTCGCCCGGCTCGATGGCGCCTGCCTCCGCTTCCAGGCGGCGTTTGTCGAGGGCCTTGAGGGTGTGCCAATGCACGCCGGTGAATTTGCTGACGTGGCTCATGGGCAGTATCCGCAACAAGCCCTCGAGCCAGGTTTGCAAACGTCGAGTCAGGCGGGAAGCCGGCTCCAGCCAATGGATCCGTTCGGTCACCCGCCCACAACAACGCAGGCAGTCGACGCGACGCACGGGCAATTGAATAATTGAATTGGAGCAGCACCCGCTGATCCAGCAGGTCGCTGTCACGCACGTGGCGTAGACGCCGTTCGTGAATCAACGGACAGGGCTCTAGACAGCGCCCACACCGGGGCACTCGCGTGGCCTGGGGTTCGAGCCCGATCAGCAGGGTATTTTCAGCTACGGGGCGAGAGGCGACAACGTCGTAGCCTGGCCAGAAAGCGGCAAGATCAATAGGATGCACGGCGACAGCAAGGTGTGGGGGTTGGGATGTTGAGCGACTGCCAATTTACCCACTCCCCTGCCTGTCAACTCGCTCTTTCCCCAGAATCCGCGAAGGACCTTAGAAAGGCCCAAACCTGGCGCAAGGCAGCTATCGGCCCGTTGCTTTCACAGATAGGCTGGGGTCAAGCTTCTTAAGTCGATAGGCCATTGCCGGGCGGGTCAATCCCAGCAACCGCGCCGCCTGTGAGATATTCTGCCCACAACGGTCCATGGCCGTGCGCATTAAACCCGCCTCGAGATCCTCGAGACTGACGCCCTGGTCGATAATTTGCCTAAACCAACTGTCACCGGACTCCTCCTCCAACCGGCCCTCGCTTGATAGCCTGTCGCCTTCGGTAGCCATCGCCAACCCGGGGAACAGCGACTCGACATTGATGCTTTCGTTGCTCTCGGTGAGAATCACCCCGCGCTCAAGGGCGTTCTCCAGCTCGCGGATATTGCCTGGCCATTGGTAGTGGAGGCAGGCCTCCATCGCTCGATCAGACAGGCCAAGAGTCTTCTTGCCGTATTCCTTATGGTGCCTTCTGAGAAAATGCTCGACCAGCAGCGGGATGTCTTCCACGCGCTCGCGCAACGGCGGGATCTGCACGGGAAAAACATTCAGCCGAAAGAACAGGTCTGCGCGAAAGCGCCCCATCTTGACCGCCTCTTCCAGGTTCTCGTTTGTTGCGGTGATTAACCTCACGTCGACCTTTCGCGTGCGGTCGCCGCCGACCCGCTCTAGCTCTCCTTCCTGCAATACCCGTAGCAGGGTGGCCTGAGCCCTCGGCGTCAATTCGATCACCTCATCAAGAAAGATGGTGCCGCCGTTGGCCCGTTCAAAACGTCCAGCGCGTGCATTGACCGCGCCCGTATAGGCGCCCTTATCGACACCAAACAGTTCCGACTCGATCAGATCCGGCGGAATTGCCGCACAGTTCACCGCGACGAAGGGTTGCTCTGCGCGCTCACTGCGCAAATGCACGCTGCGCGCGATTACCTCCTTGCCCACCCCAGTCTCACCCAGTAGCAGAACCGAAACCTTGCCGCGTGCAGCCTTGTCGATGGTCTCACAGATGCGCTTGTAGGCTGGCGAATGGCCAATGCCGTAATACTGCCCATCGTACTGCTTCAGGCGGTTGCGCAGGTTGGCAACCTGGGTCTGCAGCTCGTAGCGCTCGTCTACGATCGGGTCGCTTTTGAAGTAGGCTTCGAAACTGCTGACATCGCCCCACTCTTCTGCGGTCTTGCCTACGATAAGGCATTTATCGTCACCGCACCCGCGACAGCTAGTTTCCTGGAAAATGATTCTGCGGCCCATGAATGCCGAACCATAGCCGCTAGCATAGCCTAGCACCGTCCAGCAGACGGGCTCATTCATCAGGCCCAGCTCAGTTCGGCAGATATCCACTTCAAAGGAATCAATCCACTCGGCCTCCACGTTGAAACGTCCGTCCCGGATGGCGATATCCATCGTCAGCAAGCGTACTTTGACCATCCCCTTGAGCGCGTACAATTGAGGCCCAGCCAGGAACACCTCCTCCTCGCGCATGGCCGGCCGCAGCTTGCGTGCCAGCTCGGCATCCATCAGGCCGGACTGATAGCCCAACCGCAGGAAGAAACCCTTGGCCCGCTCGATGCCGATCAAGCTGATAATTTCGCGGCGGAAGCTGGCCAGCGTAGATAGCTGCATTAGCAGCATGCGCTGCTCTCCCAGCCAGATCTTGCCTTCGGCGGCAACGAAACGGATCTGGCTGATAAGGTCTTGCATATCCTCATGCTGCATCTTGGGTTTGTATATAAGCGACATTGTTTTTCTCTTGTTTTTATCGGGATGATCCGCCCCGCAGCACATCAGTGGCTCACTGCGGTCATGACTACCTTGCAACGTCAAGGCCTGTGCTTGCCGGCTTGCCGGCTCAGCATTCCATTTGCCACTTTAGCATTTGCTTAGGTGGTCCTGAAAAATTAACCAATTGATTAACTGAAATCCACCTCAACGCCGATCCCTTTATCCGCCAATTCGTCGCCGTATGCCCCGACAGCACGAACTGAATGTTTTCTGGTGTTCTCGCTTCTTAAAAAGAACGTTTTCGTTCTGCTTGGCATTATTTTTGCTTGGCAAAGTGGTCACTGATTGCAAAAAGGATGGCGCAACGTGGCAATGGGGGTAACCCGTATACGCATCACGTCGAGATGCATTTTCATCGACCTGGCGCCTTTCTTCATCACACCAAGCAGCCCACATTAAAATAAGAGAACCGTGAGCTATGGATTTTCGCTTATTGAACGAGAAAAGTCAGATCTTCGTCCATGCCGAGCCCTATGCAGTCTCCGACTATGTTAACCAGTATGTCGGTACGCACTCTATTCGCCTGCCCAAGGGCGGGCGCCCGGCAGGCAGGCTGCACCACAGAATCTTCGGAGGCCTCGACCTGTGTCGAATCAGCTACGGCGGTAGCGTGAGGGTGATCTCGCCTGGATTGGAGACCTGTTATCATCTGCAAATAATACTCAAAGGCCATTGCCTGTGGCGTGACCATGGCCAGGAGCACTATTTTGCGCCGGGCGAACTATTGCTGCTCAATCCGGATGACCAAGCCGACCTGACCTATTCAGAAGATTGCGAGAAATTTATCGTTAAATTGCCCTCAGTGGTCCTTGATCGGGCATGCAGTGAGAACAATTGGCACAAGCCGAGGGAGGGTATCCGTTTCGCCGCGCGACACAATCTCCAGCAACTCGATGGCTTTATCAATCTACTCGGGTTAGTTTGTGACGAAGCGGAACATACAAAGTCGATGCCTCGGGTCCAAGAGCACTATGCGGGGATCATCGCTTCCAAGCTGCTCGAAATGCTGGGCAGCAATGTCAGCCGCGAAATTTTCAGCAAAGGTAACCCGTCTTTCGAGCGAGTCGTTCAATTCATTGAGGAGAATCTCAAACGGAATATCAGCCTTGAGCGGTTAGCGGAGCTGGCGATGATGAGTCCACGCTCGCTCTACAATTTGTTCGAGAAGCATGCCGGCACCACGCCGAAGAACTACATCCGCAACCGCAAGCTCGAAAGCATCCGCGCCTGCTTGAACGATCCCAGTGCCAATGTGCGTAGTATAACTGAGATAGCCCTAGACTACGGCTTCTTACATTTGGGACGCTTCGCTGAAAACTATAGGAGCGCGTTCGGCGAGTTGCCTTCCGACACCCTGCGTCAATGCAAAAAGGAAGTGGCTTGATTACGAACGTAGCCGAAGAAGGGATGGGTTGGCATCGCCCCGGCTTTCTTAGACACTCTCCAAGCTCTGAAATATCGTTTTACAAACTCCACTGGCTATAGTGCCGGCGTTTGCCCGCGCTCTCCGTGGCCGCGTCCCAATGCAGGTCGGGTTCCTCAACCCGAAGTGCCCTTGGGCATCTCCACTTCAGCGTCTGACCTTGCTGGCCAGTTCGCCGCCGATGCCGAAGTGGCCTTTGGGCATCTCGGTTATGATCACTCGCACGCTGGTCAGCGGCGCATCCAGGGAGCGCGAGATGGCCTCGCTGACTTCGCGAATGAGGGTTTCCTTCTGCTCGTCGCTGCGGCCCTCAAGGATGTGAATCTGGGCAATAGGCATGGTGCACCTCCTGAAGAAGAGGCCGCCCGGGCAGGGCGGCCGAATGGCTCAGATGAAGCGCGCGGAGACGCTGCCAAGCCCCTGACAGCGCACGGTGATGTTGTCACCCGGCGCCACCGATACCGCAGCCGTGATGCCACCGGTCATGATGAAGGTGCCGGCCGGTATGTGTTCGTCGCGCTCTGCCAGCAGGTTGGCCAGCATGGCCACGCTGGACAGCGGATGGCCGAGCACTGCGGCGCCGGCACCAAGTTCCACCACCTCGCCGTTCTTCTCCATCACCACGCCGAGAGTGCGCAGGTCGACATCCTCGAGGTTGGCCATGCGGCCTCCGGTGATGTAGCGGGTCGACGAGGCGTTGTCGGCCACCACGCTGATCAGGTCGAACTTGAAATTCTCATAGCGCGAGTCGATTACCTCGACAGTGGGGATCACGTAGTCGACCGCGGCGATCACGTCGCCGATATGGCAACCAGGCCCCACCAGCGGTGCCTTGGTGACCACCGCGATTTCCGCCTCGATCTTCGGATGGATCAGCTTGGAGCAATCCACCACGCCACCGTCGGGCACGCTGAAGTAGTCGGCGAGAAAGCCGTAGATCGGCGTCTCCACGCCCATCTGTGCCATCTTCGCCCAGGAGGTCAGGCCCATCTTCAGGCCGACGATCTTGTTGCCGCGCTCCTCCTTGCGGCGGCGGATTTCCCACTGGATGTCGTAGGCATCGGCAAAGGTCATCTCCGGATAATCATTGGTGACCTTGTGGATGTCATGGGCCTGCAGTTCGGCGTTCTCGATGTGCTCGGCCAGTGCCAGCACCTGCTCGCGGTTGAGGGTACGGTTCATGCGCTCACCTTCTGGTTCTGGCGGGCCCGGGACATATCCAGGGCGAGGTCTTCGATCATGTCTTCCTGGCCACCGACGGTGCCGCGCCGGCCCAGCTCGACCAGAATGTCGCGGGCCGGTACGCCGTATTTCTTCTCGGCGCGCTGGGCAAACAACAGGAACGAGCTGTACACCCCGGCATAGCCCAGGGTCAGCGCATCGCGGTCGACGCGAATCGGCTGGTCCATCATTGGCACGACGAGGTCTTCGGCCACATCCATGATCTTGTAGAGGTCGATGCCGGTTTCCACGCCCATGCGCTTGCACACCGCGACGAAGACTTCCAGCGGGGTGTTGCCGGCACCGGCGCCGAGGCCGGCGACCGAGCCGTCGATACGCGAGGCGCCAGCTTCGATGGCGGCCAGCGAGTTGGCGATGGCCATGCCCATGTTGTGGTGGCCGTGGAAGCCGATCTCGGTGGCGGGGTTCAGCTCGGCGCGCAGCAGGCCGATCTTCTCGCTGACTTCATCGGGCAGCATGTAGCCGGCCGAGTCGGTGCAGTAGATGCAGTTGGCGCCGTAGCTTTCCATCAGCCTGGCCTGCTCCAGCACTTTTTCCGCGCTGATCATGTGCGCCATCATCAGAAAGCCGACGGTATCGGCGCCCAGCTTGCGCGACATGCCGATGTGCTGTTCGGAGACGTCGGCCTCGGTGCAATGCGTGGCCACACGAATGGTGGAGACGCCACAGTCGAGCGCCATCTTCAGGTGGTCGACCGTGCCGATGCCCGGCAGCAGCAGGGCGGATACCTTGGCCTGCTTGAGGCGCGGGATCACCGCACGCAGGTATTCCTCGTCGCTGTGCGCGGGGAAACCGTAGTTGATCGAGCGACCGCCGAGGCCGTCGCCGTGGGTGATCTCGATCAGCGGCATGCCGGCGGCGTCGAGGCCGGTGGCGACCGCGATCATCTGCTCGAGGCTGATCTGGTGGCGCTTGGCGTGCATGCCGTCGCGCAGGCTCATGTCGTGCAGGGTGACGTTCTTGCCTTGCAGATTCATGGTGCGACTCCTTTAGGCCAGTGCCGCTTCACGACGTGGCAGTTGAATGGTGCCGCTGGCGATTTCCTCGGCGAACATCTCGCCGGTGCGCAGCGCGGCGGCGGTCATGATGTCGAGGTTGCCGGCGTACTTGGGCAGGTAGTCGCCCAGGCCCTCGACCTCCATGAAGATCGAGACGCGGTTGCCGTCGAATACCGGGCCATTCTTCAGCCGGTAGCCGGGCACGTACTTCTGCACCTCGGCGATCATCGCGTGGACCGATGCGGTGATCGCATCCTGGTCCGGCTCGGTTTCGGTCAGGCAGTGGATGGTGTCGCGCATCATCAGCGGCGGCTCGGCCGGGTTGACGACGATGATCGCCTTGCCTTCCTTGGCCCCGCCGACCTGCTCGATGGCACCGGCGGTGGTGCGGGTGAACTCGTCGATGTTCTTGCGGGTGCCCGGGCCGATGGAGCGCGAGGACACCGTGGCGACGATCTCGCCGTAGGCCACCGGCTGCACGCGCGATACCGCGGCGACCATCGGGATGGTGGCCTGGCCACCGCAGGTGACCATGTTGACGTTCATTTCCAGCGTGCCGACGTGCTGCTTGAGGTTCACCGGCGGCACGCAGTACGGGCCGATGGCGGCCGGGGTCAGGTCGACCATCAGCACGCCCAGTTCGTTGAGCTTGCGGCTGTTCTCGGCATGTACATAGGCGGAAGTGGCATCGAAGGCGATGCGGATATCGTCGTCGAGCACGTGCGGCAGCAGGCCGTCGACGCCTTCGGCGGTGGTCTTCAGGCCGAACTCGCGGGCGCGCTTGAGGCCATCGGAGTTGGGGTCGATGCCGACCATCCAGACCGGCTCGATCCATTCGGAGCGCAGCATCTTCATCACCAGGTCCGTGCCGATGTTGCCCGGGCCGATAATCGCCGCTTTCAGTTTCTTGCTCATCAGGCTGTCCTCGATCAGATGAAGCGCACGGAGGCGCTGCCGATGCCGCCGATATCGACGCGCATGAAATCACCGGCCTTGACCGGTTCCAGCGGAACCAGCGAGCCGGACAGGATCACTTCGCCGGCCTTCAGGCCGATGCCGAAGTGGCCGAGGGTGTTGGCCAGCCAGGCCACGCAGTTGACCGGCGAGCCGAGCGCAGCCGCTCCAGCGCCGGTGGAGAGCAGCTGGCCGTTTTTCTCGACCACCATGCCGCAGGTGACCAGATCGACCTGGCGCGGTGAGACGGCCTGGTCGCCGAGCACGAACAGCCCGCAGGAGGCGTTGTCTGCCACGGTGTCCTGGATCTTGATCTTCCAGTCCTGGATGCGCGAATCGACCACTTCGAAGCAGGGAATCACGCATTCGGTGGCGGCCAGCACGTCGGCATTGGTCACGCCCGGACCCATCAAATCCTTCTTGAGGATGAAGGCGATCTCGCCCTCGGCGCGTGGCTGGATCAGCTTCTCGCTGATCGGCATCGCCTCGCCGCTGTTGTAGACCATCGCGTCGGTGAGGTAGCCGAAGTCCGGCTGGTGCACGCCGAGCATGTTCTGCACGGCCTTGCTGGTGACGCCGATCTTCTTGCCGATCACTCGCTCGCCAGCGGCGAGGCGCCGTTCCAGCATGCGCAGGGAGATGTGGTAGGCGTCCTCGACGCTGATGTCGAAGCCGCGGCTGGTCAGCGGCGTGACGGTCTCGCGCTGGACCATCGCCTGGTAGAGCTCGTCGCCGAGTTTGTTGATCAATGTCTTGTCCATATCGGTCTCTCTCAGGAATGGAGTGCGTCGGCCTCGGCGAGGAAATTCTCGACCAGGCGGGCGAAACGCTCGGCGTGTTCGATCTGAGTCCAGTGGCCGCACTGGCCGAACACGTGTAGCTGGGCGTTGGGAATCCACTGCGCGAGGGTCAGCGAAGCCTGCAGCGGGATGATCCGATCCTCGCGGCCGTGGATGACCAGGGTTTCGTGGGGCAGAGCGCGGATATCGGTCTCGTTGCTGGCCAGATCGTCGACTCCGTTCTGCCGTGGCGGCGGGAACATCGCGGCGAACGACTCCTGAAAGCCGGGGCGGATGCTGGCCTGGTAGCGCAGCTCGGCCAGCTCGTCGTTGACCAGGGTGCGGTCGTGGGCGAACAGATCGAGCAGCCTGCGCATGTTGGCCAGCGACGGCGTGTAGCCCCAGGCTGTTTCCAGTCCTGCGGTGATGGGGAAAGACACACCGACGCTGCCCATCAGCACCAGCCGGCGCACACGCTCGGGGTGACGGATGGCCAGTGCCAGCGCCAGCCCGCCGCCGAACGAGTTGCCGACGATGTCGGCCTGCTGGATGCCGAGGGCGTCGAGCACGCCGATGGCATGCTCGACCCAGCGCGCCTGGCTGTATTGGCCATCGGCCGGACGTTCGCTGTAGCCGAAGCCGAGCATGTCCGGGGCGATCACCCGGCGCGTCTGCGCCAGCTGCGGAATGATCCCGCGCCAGTTGGCCCAGGCGGTGACGCCGGGGCCGGAACCGTGGATCAGCAGGACCGGGAAGCCTTCGCCCTGATCATGCAGGTTGGTGCGGTAGCCGGCGGCGAGGATTTCGCGACCGATTTCAGGGCTTTGCTGCGGTGCGTTCATGGCCAGGTCCTCAGAGTTTCACACAGATGTTTTTCAGCTCGGTGTAGAACTCCAGCGAGTGCACACCCCCTTCGCGGCCAATACCCGACTGCTTGCTGCCGCCGAAGGCAGTGCGCAGGTCGCGCAGGAACCAGCTGTTGACCCAGACGATGCCGGCCTCAATCTGCCCGGCGACGCGGTGGGCGCGCGAAGCGTTCTCGGTCCAGATCGCCGAGGCCAGGCCGTAAGGCAGGCTGTTGGCCAGTTCAATGGCTTCCTCCTCGCGGTCGAACGGGCGGATATGGCAGCACGGGCCGAAGATTTCCTCGGTGACCACCGCCGAATCGTCGGCCAGGCCGGTCCAGATAGTCGGCTGCACCCAGGCGCCGCCGGCGAGGTGCGCCGGCATCTCCGGCACGCCGCCGCCGGTGACAACGGTGGCGCCGTCGTCGACTGCCTGCTGGTAGTAACTGAGGACTTTTTCACGGTGCTTGTGGCTGATCAGCGGGCCGAAATTGGCCTCTGGATCGTTCGGTTCGCCGATCTTCAACGCTTCGGCGCCGGCCTTCAGGCGGGCGACGAACGCGTCGAAGATCGGCCGCTCGACATACACCCGCTCGGTGCCCAGGCAGACCTGGCCGCAGTTGGCGAAGGCCGAGCGCAGGGTGCCCTCGATGGCCTTGTCCAGGTCACAGTCGGCGAAGACGATGCCGGCGTTCTTGCCGCCCAGCTCCAGCGACACCTGGCGCACGCCCTTGGCCGCGGCGCGCATGATGGTTTCGCCGGTGCCGGTCTCGCCGGTGAAGGTGTAGGCGTCGACGTCCGGGTGCTCGGTGAGGAAGGCCCCGGCCGAATCGCCGCCGAAACCGTGCACCACGTTGTACACGCCGGCCGGCACGCCAGCGGCCTGCATCACCTCGCCGAGCAGGGTGGCGGTCAGCGGGGTTTCCTCGGATGGCTTGACCACCACGCAGTTGCCGCAGGCCAGCGCCGGGCCGACTTTCCAGGTCATCAGCAGCAGCGGCAGGTTCCACGGGCTGATCACCCCGATCACCCCCTTGGGCCGGCGCACGCCGTAGTTGAGTGCACCGGCGCCGTCCGGGGTGGCCATCTCGAAGGCGTCATTGGCAACATTCTTGAGCAGGTCGGCGAATACCTTGAAATTGGCCGCGCCGCGCGGAATGTCGATGTGGCTGGCCAGCGACTTCGGCTTGCCGGTGTCGAGGCATTCGGCCTCGAGAAACTCGTCGAAGCGCGCCGTGATGCCATCGGCCACGCGATGCAGAATCTCAGCGCGCTCGGCCACCGTCATCTTCCCCCAGGGTCCCTTGAGCGCGGCACGGGCAGCTTTGACCGCAGCGTCGACCTCGGCGCGGCCGGCCTCGTGGACGCGGCCGATCACCTGGCCGTTGGCCGGGCTGACATTGTCGAACAGCTTGCCGCTGGCCGAACCGACGAAGGCACCGCTAATGAAATGCTTGATTTCTTTCATCTGCGCAGTCTCTGCAATAAGTCGAACCGGACCATCAGGTCAGCACGGTCATGAATCGTTCGTTGAGAATGCGGTCGTGGTAAAAGATCGCCTTGCCCAGCTGGTCAGTGGTCCAGGTCACCGGTTTGTGGTCCGGGTAGTTGTAATCTCCCCCGCAGAACACTTCGTTGCGGTTACCGGACGGGTCGAAGAAGTAGATGGTCTTGCCGTGAGTGAGGCCGTGGCGGGTTGGGCCGATGTCGATAGATGTGTCGGTCATGGAGATCAGGTCGGCGGCGCGAAGCAAGTCTTCCCAGGTTTCGAGGTGGAAGGACACATGATGGAGGCGGCCTTTTTCCGGATGGTGAATGAAGGCCACGTCGTGGGCCTTGGTCGACAGACTGAGGAACTGGGCGACGCGCGTGCCATTTTCGTCCAGCACCTGTTCGGCCAGATAGAAGCCGAGCACCTTGGTGAACAGGTCATAGGTCGCCGGCAATTCGTCGCCATACATGAGGGCGTGGTCGAAACGCACAGCCGCCATACCTTTCAAATCGCGCGGCCATGCCTCGGGATTGACCTCATTCACACCCCACTTTCCAGTATATTCCTTGTCTGCATACAACTCGAAGTGATGCCCGGAGGGGGCCTGGAAGCGCACGCGCCGGCCACAACTGTTCAGTTCACCTGCGGGTAGCTGCTCAACGGCACAGCCATATGCCGTCAGATCCCGCTCCAGTTGCCGGAGAGCATCCTCATCCACAACCTTGAAACCCATGAAATCCATGCCCGGCTCATCCGCTTCACGCAGCACCAGGGAAAACTTATCCACTTCGGTCCATGCCTTCAAATAGGCGCGCCCGAAGTCATCACGGTCCACTTCGATCAGGCCGAGCAGGTCGCGGTAGTGGGCCAGGGCACTCTCTAGATTGAGTACGCGCAGCTGGATGTGGCCGGGTCGCATAACGCCTTTTTTCATGACGGCACCTCTTGTTTCATCTGTTGTTTTTGTCGCCTTCGCTATTAGGGCGAAGGCATTCGATGCTCAGATCGGACTGCGGAAATACCTGGCATGCCAGCGCCAAGCCTTGGCTCTCCAACTCGGGCGGCACGTGATGGCAGCTCATGCGACCGCGACGGTAATTGCCATGCAGCACATGGACCTTGCACAGCCCGCAACCGCCGCCGCGACAGCCCACCGGAATGCAGCGTTTGTGCTGGGCTTCCATGGCGCGCAGTACCGACTGGCCCTCCGCACAGCGGAATGACTGGCCGCTTAGCACTTCGAACACCTCGTAGCCGGCACTGTTCATATTCATCCCAGATACACTAAACATGACGGAAGTATCCCCCAACAGCTCTGCGTGATGCCGGCATAACCCCCCCGAAAATGAGCGTCAGGGATCTTATGTACGTTGCTTCTTCGCATGTCGATTTCTCTTCTTAACCAGACATAAGGGTCAACCCAGGTCTCCCCCTGCCACCGGAAGAGTTATACCGGTGATGTAGGAGGCGGCGTCAGAAGCAAGGAACAGAATTGCCTCGACCTGCTCGTCAATGCTTCCGTAGCGTTTCATAAGGCTGCTGTCGAGGGACTGGTCGACGATCTGCTGGTACCAGACCTTCTCCTGCTCACTCGGCTCGGCGCTATTGCGCGGAATCCGCCGTGGCGGCGCCTCGGTGCCACCCGGTGCGGTGGCGTTGACGCGGATGCCGCGCTCGGCGGTTTCAAAGGCCAGACAGGCGGTCAGGGCGTTGACGCCACCCTTCGCCGCGCCGTAAGGCACGCGATGGATCCCGCGCGTGGCAACGGAGGAAACATTTACGATGGCGCCACTGCCCTGCTCGAGCATTAGCGGCAGCGCGGCGTGGCAGCACCATAGGGTAGGGAACAGTGAACGCCGCACTTCGGCCTCGATCTCGTGTTCCTGGTAATGCTCGAATGGCTTAGCCCAAATGGTGCCGCCAACGTTGTTGATCAGAATGTCCAGCCGACCGAAGCGCTCGAGCGCCGCCGCCATCACCCGTTGGCACTCGGCGAACTGCTCAAGGTCGGCGGTCAGGGTCAGCACCTCAGCGACTCCGACCAGTTCGTCGGCCAGCTCATGTATTAGCTCGGAACGGTCGACTAGCAGCAGCCGACCGCCTTCGGCCGCCATCCGTTCGGCCACACGGCGACCGATGCCCTGGGCAGCGCCGGTGATAACGGCAGTCTTGTCCTGGAAACGTTTGTTCATGAACCACCTCGGTTGTGTAGCCCAGATGCAATTTTGGGAAAGTTCGCAGGGAACCTGGGGCCTACTGAACGAATAAAACAGGCCCGCTCACCTAGTAAGCGGACCAAAGGAGCCTCTAGGCGCTGGCGGCGAACTTCTCATAATAGAAATTGGCCGGCTGGATGCCCTGTGCGCGAATGTACTGACTGACCGCCTCGACCATCGGTGGCGGACCGCAAAGGTAGACATCTACCTCACCGCCGTTGAGGTGTTTGGGCTCGATGTACTGGGTCACATAGCCCTTTTGCGGATAGGCGCTGTCTGGGCTGGCGACGCAGGCGGTGTAGCTGAAGTTGGGAATGCGCGCGGCGAATGCCTCTAGCTTGTCCATTTCAACCAGATCGTAGTCATGGGTGACGCCGTAGATCAGATGGAGCGGGTGCTCGCTGCCCTGCTCGGCGATCTTCTCCAGCATCGCGGTGAACGGTGCTAGGCCGGTACCGCCCGCCAGCAACAGCAGCGGCCGCTTGATCTCGCGCAGATAGAACGCGCCCAGCGGACCAGCCAGACTGACGCTATCGCCGACCTTGGCGAGGCTGGTCAGGAAGCTGCTCATCAGCCCGCCCGGCACGTTGCGGATCAGGAAGCTGACCTCACCATCCTTTTGCAGCGAGCTGAAGGAATAGGCGCGGGTCTGGTCGCTGCCCGGCACTTGCAGATTGACGTACTGGCCCGGCAGGAACGCCAACTGGTTCAGCGATGCGCTTTTGATCGACAGCGAGATGGTGCTCTCGGACAGCTGACGCACGTTGCTGATCGCTGCCTGATAGCTGGCCTGCAGGGTCTTGCAGACGTCCGATGCGGCCGGAACGCGAATCACGCAGTCGCTTTCGGCGCGCATCTGGCAGGTCAGCACGTAGCCCTGCTCGGCTTCGGCTTCGCTAAGTGCATCCTCGATGTACTCCTCGCCGAGGCCGTAGCGGCCGCTCTCGGCGAAGCATTTGCAGGCGCCGCATGCACCGTCTCGGCAGTCCAGGGGTAAATTGATGCCTTGGCGGTAGGCAGCATCAGCAACAGTCTCGCCAGTATTAGCATCGATGAAACGAGTGACGCCGTCTTCGAAGTTCAGTGCAACCTTGTGTGTCATGGCGGCACCTCAGACGTGGTATACATCGATAACTTGGCGGATGTAGTCGTTCTTCAGCACGACCTTCTTGGCCTTAATCAGCGGGGTCTCGCCACATGTGTCGAGGGTGCAGAAGCTGGTGCCAAAGAAGTGGTCCACCGTCTTGTACCGATAACTCATGGTGTGCCAGTTGTAGCGCAGCTTACAGAAGCCGCCGGACTGTTCGAGCAGCTCCACATTGCTGATGTTGTGGCTGGTTCGGGTGTCCGGAATGGTGGCACTGGAGCGCTCGGTCTTGATGCGGAACACCCGATCCTCTAGGCCACCGCGATTGCCGTACCAAATCAGCGAGATCTGGCTCTGCGGGTCTTCGGTCAATTGGTCGCGGTCGTCCCAGGCCGGCATCCAGAAAGTGGCGTCCGGCGCGTACATTTCCAGCCAACTATCCCACTGCTTGTCGTCGAGGTAGCGTGCTTCGCGGTAAAGGAAATCGCGCACAGCTTCGTAGGAGATTGTCATTTACGCGCCCTCCGCGTGGATCAGCCGATCCTGTTCTGCCTTGACGGCCTTGATCATCTGCTGTTGCCAGTACTTGTGCTGCATGACGAACAGGCCTTCGTCTTCCGAGCGGACACCGCTCAGCTTCGGATACAGATCGATCTCCTTCGCGCCCTCGTCCGGCCCCTCGATCCAGTGTTTGGCGCCACGGGACATGTCGTTCATCCCCCCGCCGGCGAAGCCCTCCTGGCAGGCGCGGAATTCCTCCAGGTCGTCCGGGGTGGCCATGCCGCTGACATTGAAGAAGTCCTCGTACTGACGGACACGGCGGGCACGTGCCTCGGCGCTTTCGCCTTTCGGCGCGATGCAGTAGATGGTGATTTCGGTTCTATCCACCGACAGCGGACGGGTGATACGCAACTGCGAGCCGAACTGGTCCATCAGGTAGAGGTTCGGGTAGAGGCAGAGGTTGCGGGAGACGCCGATCATCCAGTCGGCACGGGCTTCACCAAACTCGCTGGCTAAGCGATCTCGCTCGGCGAACAGCGGGCGGTTTTTCGGGTCGCCCCAGCGTGCCCAGACCATCTGGTGGCCATTTTCAAAGGAGTAGAAACCGCCGCCATCCCCGCCCCAGCTACTGGCGCTCATGGCGCGAATATCATCGCCCGCTTCTCTCAGCTTGCGCTGCTGCTGGGTGGCGGCGTAGTTCCAGTGAACAGTACTGACATGGTAGCCGTCGGCACCGTTCTCGACCTGCACTTTCCAGTTGCCTTCGTAAACATAGGTACTGGAACCGCGCAGCACTTCCAGACCTTCGGGCGACTGGTCGACGACCATGTCGATGACCTTCCTCGACTCGCCGAGGAACTCTTCCAACGGGGCGACGTCCTCGCGCAGGCTGCCGAATAGAAATCCGCGGTAGGAAGCAAAGCGCGCAACTTTCTTCAGGTCGTGCGAGCCGTCACAGTCGAAGCTGTCCGGATAGCCGGCGCCCTTGGGGTCTTTGACCTTGAGCAGCTTGCCCGAATTGCTGAAGGTCCAGCCGTGGAACGAGCAGGTATGGGTGGCCTTGTTTCCACTCCTAAAGCGACAGAGCGTGGCGCCGCGGTGACTGCAGGCATTGATGAAGGCATTGAGCTCACCATCTTTGTTGCGTGTGATGAATATCGGCTGCCGGCCCATCTGCGTGGTGTAATAGTCGTTCTTCTCTGGAATCTGGCTCTCGTGGGCGAGATAAATCCAGTTGCCCTCAAAGATGTGTTTCATCTCTAAATCGAACAGCCGAGGGTCGGTGAACATCTCGCGCTTGCAGCGGTAGATGCCCTCGTTCTCATCTTCTTCAACGAGACTATCTATATAGTCGAGCCCCAGGTGCATTGTCATGGTCATGCCTCCATTATTATTGTTTCTGTTGCATAAGAGCCTAAGAGCTAGGCCTTTCTAGAGATAGCCATTTTTTGCACTCCTGTATCCGCTTCTTGCAAGACTGGACTTATCCCTATCAAACCGGACACTGCAGCCCGTTAAGGAAGGTCTGAAGTAGTCCCGTTTTCCGAGCTGATTTTCTCAATGATTTTTAAAAAACAGCGTCTCAATCGAAAATCAGGTCATTTTTCACCTTCAAATACAGGGTTTCGCCCTTGTGAGGCGCTTCGCAGGGTTGATTCCCTGCATCACGGACGCATCTCTCCCGTGATCATTAACTGTTTGCGCACCATCCACAGGTTCGACAGCGCAAACAGCGTGACCTGCTGGGCTGTGTTTTTCACCAAGCCGCGAAACCGCACCTTGGTGTATCCAAACTGGCGCTTGATCACACGGAACGGATGCTCGACCTTAGCGCGCACCTGCGACTTGGCGTATTCGATCTTGCGCTTCATTCGGCCAGTCAGGCTTTTTTTGCCGTGCTTTTTGTGCGAACTGGGCCGGGCGGAAATCGACCAGATCACTTTTCGACTTTCATGTTCGGGGCGCTTGTGGACACCGGTGTAGCCAGCATCTCCGGCAACATGGGTTTCCTCACCATGCAGTAATGGGTCGACCTGAGTCACGTCGGCCACATTGGCGGCGGTACCCACCACGCTGTGCACCAGGCCCGAATCGGCATCCACACCAATGTGCGCCTTCATGCCAAAAAAGTACTGGTTACCTTTCTTGGTTTGGTGCATCTCAGGATCGCGCTTACCTTCCTTATTCTTGGTCGAACTGGGCGCATGGATAATCATTGAGGATGGTGGTTTCATCCGGGATGCGCTCCAGTCCCAGCCCAGCAAACTGGCGCAAAATTGTGGTCTTAGAGCGACTCTTCCATCGCCGGATCGCTGTAGCCGAACCAGTTCTGCATCAGGTGCACACGCAAGATGGCCATCAACGGGTATGACGGCCGGTCGCCTTCACCCTTCGGGTAATGCGGTTCGATCAAGGCAATCAAGCCCTTCCACGGCACCACCCGATCCATCTCGATCAGAAAACGCTCACGTCGGGTTTGTTTACGCTTGCCGGCATACTCAGCATCGGCGAAGGAGATCTGCTTCATCGGAAAACTCGGCGGGTGGTGTCCGGCTATTTTGCCAAAATCAGGAAGTCTTTTTCAGAGTTTCCCTAGACACTCTCCAAGCTCAGGAAATAGCGTTTCTCATACTCTACTGGCGATAACTGCATAGCACTGCCGTGCCGGCGTTTAGGGTTATAAAACATCTCGAATGTAATCGAAAATATCACTCCGGGCTTCTTCGCGTGTTCCGTAGATCTTTCGTCGGATTCGCTCCCGCTTTAACAGCTGGAAAAAGCTCTCTGCAACGGCATTGTCGTGGCAGTTTCCTCGCCGGCTCATGCTGCTGACCACATTGTTAGCCTTCAGGAAGCTTTGCCAGTCTGAGCTGCTGAACTGACTACCTTGATCTGAGTGAATCATCACTTCTTGCTTCGGTTTACGCCGCCACACCGCCATCAGCATGGCGTCGATAGCCAGGTCGCTGCTCATCCTGGGCTTCATTGACCAACCGATCACTTGGCGAGAAAACAGATCCAGCACTACTGCCAAGTACAGCCACCCTTCGTAGGTGCGGAGTTGAGTAAGAGGCAGGGCGTAGTCGGACTATTTCCCTGCCTCTCCTCACCGAACCGGACGTGCACCTTTCAATGCATCCGGCTCTCCGTTTAAACGCTGGCGAACGCCATAGCCACTTCAGTGAAACGCGAGGTCCATGTGTTCCTGAGTTCCGACCTCAGGTAGGGATTACCTTCGGGCAGGCGCCACCGGAACTGCTTCTTGCCTTGCCCAACTAACCGATACAGTATTTCACCGCTGAGTTTGCCGTTATTAGTCTTGCCAAATAAAACCCAGGTCTTACTTTGGCTGGGCTTAGGTGCTTTGCACCATTGGCGCATCAGGGGTTTGATACGGGAGCGGTATTTGTGAGCCAGCCAATGGGCCAGTTTCCAAAACACGATACGATCGATATAGCTGAATGCTTTGGCTTTGAAATCAACGAATTGATAAAACGCGGCCCAGCCTTCCAGCTTTCGGTTGATCGATTCAACCATGTCGATCTTACTTTCACTGTGGTTACCTGAGAGCAGTGCCGTCAGTGAGGCTGCGAAGCTTCTGGCTTTGTCTCGTGGAATCGTCGTTACCACACGCATGTCGCCGTAGCGGCTACGCTTGCGGATGATCCGATGGCCCAGAAAAACAAATCCATGGCGGTTGCAGGAGCTAAGTGCAACACGGTTATTGAATTGAAGCGGGTGCATCATGCTGCATCGCCATTGCTTTTTCCATCACCTCGGTCATCACTTCAATCGGACATTTCCAGTTAAAGCGTTTGCGTGGCCGAATGTTCAGCTCGTAGGCAATGGCATCCAGCTGTTCCTGGCTGTATACAGACAAGTCTGTGCCCTTGGGCAGGTACTGGCGGATCAAGCCATTGATGTTCTCGTTGCTGCCGCGCTGCCAGGGGCTGTGCGGGTCACAGAAGTAGATGGCCACCCCCGTCTTCTGGGTGATCTCGGCATGCCGGGTCATCTCCCGGCCTTGGTCATAGGTCATGCTCTTGCGCACCGCCAGCGGCATCCGGTTGAGGGCCGCACTGAAGCCCTCTACGGCCGAAGTCGCCGTGGCATCGTTCAGCTTGATCAGCATCAGGTAGCCGCTGGTGCGTTCGTTCAGCGTGCCCACGGCAGAGGCGTTGGCCTTGCCTTTGATCAGGTCACCCTCCCAATGCCCCGGCATCAGGCGGTCTTCAATCTCCGGCGGACGCACATGAATGCTCACCATCTCCGGGATCTGGTTGCGCCGATCAACGCCTCCTGCACGTGGCCGGCGCGTACTCTTGCCCTGGCGCAGGCACCGGATCAGCTCCTTGCGCAGCTCACCCACAGGCAGGGCATAGACCGCGCTATAGATCGTCTCGCGACAAACGTAAACGTCTTCAAAACTGGGAATATCCATGCTGCGCAGCTTGCCGGCAATCTGCTCGGGAGAGAAGTTTTTTCGCAGCAACACCACCACCAACTCAAGCAGTTCGCTGCCCAGCACCAGCTTCTTTTGCGGGCGACAGACCTCTCGACGTTGACGCATGTGGCCCTGGGCCGTAGGTGCGTGATAGATGCCGTTGGCGCCCGTGTTGCGCCGCAGTTCACGACTTCGTGGAGGGGCTTCGGCCAAGCAACCGGGCAATCTCTCGCCGGCCCATGCCATGCAAGCGGCTTACCTGAATCGTGGCGCGTTCTTCTATGCTGAGTTCTTCATATGACATGGGGGCAGCACCTTACCGGAAAGGTCAGGTGTTGCACTCAGTTTCCGCGGCCGCCCTTCCGATTGGGTGGAAGCTGTTGAATCCCTGTAAGGCGCCATGAACCTCGACCTTGGGTATGAAGCCCTCGTAAATCGGCGTTTCGACAACCACCGGAGAAACGGCATTGACCCTGATTTGTTTGGATGCCAACTCCATCGCAAGGTGCTGGGTCAGCGAATGCAAACCTGCTTTTGCCATCGAATACGCGGACGACGGCGTAGCCGCGATCGCCTGTTTGCCCCACATCGAGCCGATGTTCACGATGGCGCCGGGACGCTCGCTGGCCACGAGGTTGGCCACGACCTTTTGTGTGATGAAGAAGAACGCTTTATTCAACGACAAATATTGCTCGTAATCACTTTCCGTGTGCTCAAGAAACGCCTTCGGGAAGAACACCCCAGCAGCGTTGACCAGAAGATTGATGTCCTTGTGGTTCTCATCGATGGTATGCAGGAGTCGCTTCACATCTTCGACTCGCGAGAGATCGGCAGTCAGGGCTGTCACAGCGCCCAACGACGACAGCTCCTTGCGGGCCTCTTCGGCTTTGTCTTCGCGGTGACCGACGATGACGACGCTTCCGCCTTGCTCGAGAACCATGCGGGCAGTTTGCAATCCCATCCCACTAGTGCCGCCGATGACCAACAGCTTCTTGCCATTAAATTCAGTGTTCATAATAACCTCTTAAACTACCAACTAAATGGTAGGATCATGTTGCAAAAAGTGCCGACCTTAGGTCAACACGGTAGAAAGAAAAGTGTTTCCAACATCGGCCGGTCCGCGTGGCGATCGCATGCCACGGCCCACCACCATCGAGCCCTCCAACGCGCACAAGAACGCCTCTGCGAGAGCCTCTGCGGCGGAATTTGAGGTGATCAGCGCGGCACGCTGACCGTCGGCAACGACAAGAGTCAACCAGTCGAGATTGACTTTAAAGAATCGCTTGACCTCGCTCACAACGGCGTCCGGCAGCGAGTCCGACTCGGCACCCAACATGCCGCAGACACAAAGGCGCCGGTCCTTGGCGAAGGTGCGTTCGAAAAGTGCCGCATACGCAGTTAGCCTATCAGGCGCTTTCGCATGCTGCCCTTCGATGCTCAGCAACTCCTCACGAAACCGGTGCGTGTAGCGCTGTGCGACCACGGCCACGAGTTCTCCCTTCTTGGGGAAGTGGTGGTGGATGCTTGGTTTTTTGATGCCTACCAACTGGGCCACGTCGTCGTATGAGAAGCCGTTGTAGCCATGCCGCTGTACCAAGCCTTCAGCGGCATCGACCACGCGCTCGGCGGTCGGCGAGATTTCGGAGAAATGCTTCATGCAAGTGCCTCATTTGATTCAGCGACTGGCAGATGGCCTGTCTTGACCAGGATAGTGCAGCCTTCATTGCTGAAGGGGCGGTGAGCACTCAAATGCGGACTGCGCATCCATGTGCCGGCAGGGTAGCTTCCGAACTCATCCTCAAAGACGCCTTCCAACACATAGATTTCTTCACCGCCGTAGTGACGATGCGAATTGAATCGTGTCCCCGGAGCCCAGCGCACCAAAGCCGTATGTTGGGTGTCGAACTCAGAAAGTGGCATCACCGACAGACCCGGCACGAGGCCTGGAAACCAGGGTCCGTTACGAGTGTCGACCACGGTGCGTTGGCTGTCGGCTAGATCAAGATGGCGCAGCTTGACGAACAACGTGCAACCCGTCGCGGAGCTTGGTGCATGCGAAGAACCTGGTGGATTCTTGATGTAAGTCCCAGGCCCGAAGGTTCCGGACTCATCGGTGAACATACCATCAAGAACGAGGATTTCTTCGCCCAGGTGATGAACATGGCGCTTGAACCTCGATCCTGGCGCATATCGCACGAACGAGGTGGCCCTCGCCACTTCGTCGCCATCACGCTCCAGTAACTGGCGTTGAATCCCAGTCGCTGGCGAATCGACCCACTGTAAGCTTGAAGGCTCGACGACAACACGCTGCGAAAGATCTGAATTAAGTTTCATGGCTTTTATTTTCATATACCGACTAATTGGTAGGTAGAATGGAAGTCCCCGGTTCGCTTGTCAAGCAGCTTTCGCCATTTTCTTTCACACATTGAAAAACAGTGAATTGGTTACGAGAACTCGCGAAGCTTAGCGAATGAAAGGGACTTCCCCGTCCAAGTCCGCGGCGAAAGTCGCGAGGCGGCATCAAGGTGCCATGATGAAGTTTCATAACTGCATCAATTACTGGAGGGGAAGCCAATGTCAGTTATCACGGTGGGAATCGATTTAGCCAAGACGGTGTTCGCCGTTCACGGCGTCAATGAGGCTGGCAAAGCCATATTGGTGAAACCGAAGGTTGCGCGTGATCAGTTGGTGCCATTGATCGCGCAGTTACCGCCGTGTTTGATTGGTATGGAGGCTTGCTCAGGGGCGCACCACTGGGCGAGGGTGTTTGTTCAGCACGGACATACTGTCAGGTTGATGGCTCCTAAACTCGTTGCTCCTTATCGGATGTCAGGTAAGCGCGGTAAGAATGATGCAGCAGATGCTGCTGCAATCTGTGAGGCAGTGACCCGACCCAGCATGCGGTTCGTACCCGTCAAGGACGAGCATCAACAGGCGACTCTTTGCCTTCATCGCACTCGGCAGGGATTTATCGAAGAGCGCACAGCTACTTACAACCGACTGCGGGGATTACTTTCTGAATTTGGGGTGGTCCTGCCGCAAAGCCCAGAGCGATTGAGAAGAGAGATTGGCCCTTATCTGGACAGCTTGCCTGGCTGGGCAAAACGGTGCATGAGTGAACTGTTAGAGCACACCAGCCATATCGAGGACCGCTTGGTAGAGCTTGATCGAGCAATCAGCCAGATTGCTCGTGAAGATGATCGTAGCCGTAGGTTGCTGCAATTGCGCGGGGTTGGCTCGACCACGGCGAGTGCCTTGGTTGCCAGTATTGGGGATGGGCACGACTTCAGAAATGGTCGCCAAGTGGCTGCATGGCTCGGACTGACGCCAGGTCAGTACAGTAGCGGTGGAAAGCAGCGTTTGGGGAGTATCACCAAAGCCGGGGATGCCTATTTACGGAGTCTACTGGTGCTCGGGGCTCGATCTGTAATGGCCAACCTGGGCGATAAACAAGATACATTCAGTCGCTGGATCCGCAATCTGATTGAACGTCGCGGTTACTGGCGTGCGGCCGTCGCGATTGCCGCCAAGAATGCAAGGATGGCCTGGGCCGTCCTGCATTACGGCGACACGTTCAAGCTTGAGCAGGTAGAACCAACTGGTGCGTAGGCCCTGGCTTCCTATTGCTCAACTTTTAAGGCGTCAGGGTAGAACCATGAGCAGATAAAAAGAGGATCAATGTGCACTGCCGTCGTTGATGTGAAGCGGGTTGGACCTACGTGGGGTATACCTGAAAATCGTATGGGGAATTCAGTCCCGGTTAGCGAACGAGGTCCTCACGTGCGTCTTTCATCAGGGTCCGAGCCATCAGCTCAATATGACCGTTTGTAGTACCGCAGTCCTTCACCTTCTTACGTCGATCCGGCACGCGCAGCAGTGCAGCAATACAGAACACAATCGCTATTGCGCTTGCGCTCAATGGGGAAGCCCTTGTAGTACGAAAATTTCCGTTTTCTCTATTCGCCCCCATTCGATGCGCTGCGCGCGATTCTCCTGAGCGCGGACTTCGTACCCGCACGAGGCGAAGTCCACACGGCCTCCGGATCGCCCTACCCACTTCCAGTCGCACCCACAGTAAAGATCGCCGGCTTCGCTGGTGTTGCGGTCGTAGTAGACCTTCTGGCGTAGCTCAACCTTGGCCTGCTCGAAGGTCGTAGGTGCGGAGGCAAGAGCGAAGTGAGACGTGGCCATCTGCATGGCCAAAAACATCATGAGGATCGATTTCACGGTCTTTTCCTTAAAACAAGGGTGATTCCAGGCTATTCAGGGGAAAAAAAACCCAAGCAAGGCTTGGGTTTGAGCGCTGCTCGCAGTAGCTACCGCAGCGGGGTAAGAAGCTCGCCAATGCGACGAACCCTGCGAAAGATAATTTGCGCGATCGATTCATGGCCCGTGGCAATGACACCAAACAACCCTGCCAGGAGAAGTGCCCAGAAGCTGTTGCGCTTCCAGTCGCTTGCCTCGGCCAAGGCACTCTGGCGATGCTGTTCGGCTCGATCAGAAAGAGACGGGCTTTCTGGGCCAAGCGCAGTTGCCTCGATGGCGTAGGCAATGCCGGCCGGCACGGAAAAGTCGCCCTTAATTTTTCCCTCTCGCAGATTTTTCGCTGTCAGAACAACCCACTTCGAGGAGCTGCCGCCGGCAACAGATGCTTGGGCTAGCACATACGCCCTGGCCACCTCGTCCAGATCCTCTCTGGAGCTGAGCAGACGCTGAAGCGTCGGTAGGTTCTTAGACTCAACCGCGGAATAAAACTCGCTGGGCTTGCTTGCCGTGCTTGCCGTGCCCGGATCTAGTATCCCCAGAAACGCTCCCATGATGTGCGGCATCATGCCGACCATGACGGCGGGAACGATGTTGAACAAGCGTCCGGTAATAACCGCAAGGCCTACACCCGCAATCATTGCAACCGCGCTGATCATTTTGAGAGCTGTGCTATTGAGGATCGAGTCGACGGCTGATTCGACCCCCATCAACCCGCCAATACCGCCGCCCTCGTGGCCCGATGCTTGGAAGGCCTTGGCGATCGCATCAGGAACCAGGATCTGGTCAATAGCCGTTGTTGGCTCTGCGGCGATACCCAGCGCGTAAAATACGCCCCCGAATACCGCCAAACCCAGGGCGGTACCACCGTAGATGAGCGTGCCTTTGCGTAGCTTCTTCGCCCGCGAGATCAGTTCCTGGAGGGGCGCGTCAAAAGGCGTCGGCGCTTTTGCCGGCAAAGCTGGTTCGGGTTGGGCTCGATGTGTCTTCTGCGCTGTCGGCTCTGCTTTCGCTTCGTTTGAGGCTTGTTCGTGCTTGGCGGTGACATGTACCGTTTGCCCAACCGGCTGCCGTAATAGCTTCAGATCCTGACCGAGCACACGCTGTGTCTTGCCTGCAACGAGACCACGAGATATTTCCTTTCTACGAGCACCGTAATTAGCGAGGAGCTTGTCGAGCTCTGCATCAGGAACGTCCTTCGCGGCGACTTTTCCATCAACAAGCAGCGTGTACAACTGCGGGTCAACCTCTGGAGTCTGCCTGGACAGTTCCAGCTCTTGACCGAGAACGCGCTCGGTCTGGCCAGCCATCAGCCTATTCAAGGTACTGTCCTCCACGACGCCATAGTCATTCAAGAGACTCGATAGCTGCGCTAAGGGAATGTTTTCCTTCGAAACGAGGCCGTCGACCCGCAACCGGAAAAGTTGGACTGGTTCGGTCATCAGTGAAGCTCCTTCACTTCATCAGTCCTGCCCAGGCGCTTCTGGAGATCGAGACGCATGCCCTGGATCTCTTTCTCTGCGGCCTTGCGTTGAGCTACGCCCTCACGCTGGATTTTGATTACGTCTTCGACGGTCTGGATCAGCGTGGCCTGGACCTTCTGCAAGGTGTCCACGTCGATTACCAACCGCTGGTTAGCTTTGGCCGTCTCTACGGAGTTGCGGTGCAGCAGCTCGGCGTTGCGTTTGAGGAGATCGTTGGTGGTGTCGTCGATTTTGGTGGCCAGCTGGACGGCGTTCCGCTGCTCGTTCAGCGTCAAAGCCAGCATGAATTGGCGCTTCCAAGCCGGCACAGTGATTTCCCGGATGGTGTGGAACTTGTCCACCAGCATCTGGTTATTCGCTTGAATCATCCGAATCGTCGGGAGGCTCTGCATCGCGGACTGCTGGAGCGCCGTGAGGTCGCCAATACGCTTGTCGAGGTTGGAGATCAGTGCATCCAGATCCGCAACTTGCTGCAAGCGGGCTGGGTCGTTCCCGATGTTCGCCCGAAGCTGAGAAACCTGCATCTGTAGCTCCGCAAGGCGCTGCTTACCGGCGGCAATGTGGATGCCAAGCAGGCGATGCTCCTCGCGTACCGCAACGAACATGGACTCGAGGCCGGTATTCCGAGCAGAAATGCCCGCTTGTGTTTGGTCGACTTCAGCAACGAGCTTTTCAATTTGCTCTCGCGTGGTGTCGAACTGACCCATGACGGACTTGCCGCGCAGGGTTACTTTGTCAATCAGCGGGCCGATGACAGGGATGCGCGAACGGCGATTGGAAAGCGCGCTGACATTGAGCGACTGCGCGACGGCAACCACCTCGCTCAGCTTTGCGCCGGCATCGTCCAGGTCGCTGTTACGAACCTGGTCGAGCAAGCTGTCGGCGTAGGAGGACGTGTGTTCTGCCACTTCCCTGCCGAACTGAGAAACCGAGAGCGGGTTTTCTGCCTGGATCAGTGCCGCTACAGCCTTGATCTGGGGGATGTCCTGTTCCTGGAGACCGAGAGCCTGAAGCCCAGCTGGGGTAAGCTCGGTGTTGGTAGTGGCGAGATCTGTCACGGTAATTTCCTGCTGCATGTTTTGCTCCTCAGTGCTTCACGCCATTCAGGCTTTCAGACAGGCTGGCCATCAGCGCCTGATGCGCCTTGCTGGCAGCCTCGACCATCGCCGGGCTCATGTGTTTGGTGGTGATCAGGGTAAGGGTGTGTTGCCGCCATACTGGAACCAGTACGGTGACTGTCTCTCGGAAGCGATCGAGCATGTCGAGGGCTTGGGCGCGGCTCAGCTTCATCTGGCTAACGCTCAGTTCGTGTGAGGCCAGAAGTGTTGCCAAGTTGGCGAGCTTTCGCGCCAGCCGCTCTCGCGGCCGATCAAACTCGATCTCCCCCTCCGCTACCGTCCCGATGAGAGGGTTCTCTTCGAGGAATTCGCGCCCGGCCTGGATGAACACTTTCAGTGCTTCCGCCTCTTCGGCGTGGGCAACGATCATTCTGCTGATGGCACTGACCGTATCGCGTACACCTTGGGCGTGTCCTTCAGCTTCGGCCAGTAGCTGTTCCAGTGTTGACCGGGCGACTTGATAGCGAACCTGCTTTTCCACGGCTCCGCCCAGAACCTTCTCGAACCAGGTCGGCTTCCGGGTAATCTGCTCCGGCGAGGCGTCGGCCATTTTCGAGAGGATTTCTGCGATTTTGGCCGCAAGCGCTGCCGCCGACCCGCTCTCCATGAGATCTGATAGTTGATCGATTTTGGCAGAGCTATCCGCTACGCCCCCGTACTCGCCGAGGCGAGCCGGGAAAGCAAACAACTCAGGGAGTACCTGCTGTTTGAGGTGGTCGATGTTGACCACTGAATGAGTCATGGCGGAAAATTTCTCCTTGGATTTGTTGGAGATCGTACCTGCCGTATTCCTTGGCGGGTTGTTATTTCAGACGCTTTTACCGACTGAAAGCGCAGCTCGAAGTCTTTGTATCGCGATCTCGAAATAACCCAAACCTCCCCGAGTCGCTTCAAAATGGCGCGAATAATCGCCTCATTTCCCTAGCTATGCGAGTTTCGACCTGAAGTCATTCAGGGGGTAGGTAGAGCGCAACCAGTGGCACGCATAGGCGAACGGCTCCCCGCATGTGCAGAGTGGTCGGCGAATGGACAATCCGGTCAAGCAGCCACGCCCACGATTTGACGAGCCGTTCTTCAGGAGGTGTTGAATCCTCCAGGTGCTGCTTGAATTCGGCGAACTTTGCGTGGCTATGCTCGAAAACGCCGGTCTGCCGGCAGATTTCGGCCAGGGCCCGGATGTCGTCACCGTTCTCAATCAGCGTCGAGCGCATGTCTGAGTCGTCTTGATCCATCGTGGAAAGCAGGTCGGTCATCATGCGGTCGATCAATCGCGACTCGTCTTGCTGGGGATCGTTGGTGTCTGGCATAGCTGTCTCCTTTGACTTGTTCGAAATCGGTTTTACCGGAGACTTCAAGAATCCCAAGCATGCGAGAAGACGAGACATTTCCACCAATGCCCTGCCGCGCGAGCACCCGCAAGCAACTGGCTGCGACCTGCGAGTTTTGCGGACAGATGAGTTTTGGTTTTGCGTCAGCGGACTGTGGGTGTGCCCTGAGCCAGCTCTTCCTGGAAGGGAAGAAGCCTGCATACCCCGGACGAGGCAGGCCGCGGGCCTCGAAATCAAGGGCTGCATCGTCAAGACGGTGACTTGCTCATCGCGGCAAGACAGCAAAAAGCCCAGCACTTCTGCTGGGCTTTTTGCTGTTCAGGGGCGCTTGCTAGAACAACCTCGAATCAGGGGTGAAAAGCTCAACCTGAATAGTCGCGCTCTGTGCTTCTGGGTGCCGAGGGTTGAACAGGTAGTTCACCGTGCTCGGTATGATAGCGCTGGGCACTGGCAGTAGCAGTGCGTTGCACTCATCAAGGAACTGGTTACCAATGCCTCTGGTGAGCTCGGTCTCTGCCGACCAACCAGCCGGCAAAGTGGGCATCTGGGCTTGTGATACAGAGTCAGGCACTTCGATACGGAGAAGCTGCATCGTCGCGGGAAAATCCTCTGGATCAATTTCCAGATGAACAAGCACCTCGAGCATTGCTCCCGGCGGGCTGGTCGCGGTGTAGACGACCGGTCTGCCGGCCTGGTGCCAACGGCCGCTCACGCGCAAGCCGCCTGTCCCGCTCAAGTCAGCATATGAGCTGATCCGCCACAGAATCACAGAGCGAAGCCTTCGGCGATTTGCAGCAGCATCTCTTCAACCTGGCTTGTGCCTTGCTGAGTTGTGAGCAGTTGCATGGGCGTCAACCCAGAGAATCGTTCCTTGGGCTTGGAGAGCCATCGCTTGGCCTTGTCGGCGTCCCCAAAGATAGCCTCGGCCATCGCGGTGATGTGCGCCGATCGGAAGAGCCGGTCGCTTTCCTCGACAGTGAGGGGCTGATCGCGCTCGATCCGGTTTTTCAGGGTGCGCAGCGGGATAATCTGGTCTCGCTCCAGCGGGGTAACCACACCCTCTTCAGTGAGCCTCATTAACCGCGCTGCGGAAAAGCCATGGCTGATTCTGGTGTGAATCTCGAAGTCGCTGGCAGACTCTGGGATCTCCAGCAGTATTTGTAAGCGCGCACGGTAAGCTGAATACCCGTGGTCGCGTAGGACTTCAGCAAGCATGATGGTTCTCCTATCCGGCGTTTCCCGGTTAGTATGCGGGAAACGCCGGAGGATGCAAGCTTACCGTTTGGGTGGCCCGGCTGGCGGTCGCCTGCCGGTGGGGATGTGGCGGTCACTTTCAACCCATCCAGGATGATGCTCGAGGAGCGCCTTAGGTGGGTCGGTCTACTGGCTGCGTTGGCCAAACATGTCTGCTTGTTGGTTCGCTGGATCTGTTTTCGGCGTGTTCAGCGGGTGGCCTAGCTGCCGGCGCACCTCGGCGAGCCACGCCTTGTAGGGGGTATTTTTTCGTGCTCCCCAAGGGTATGCCTCGGCCAGCGCCTTTCGGAGGGCCTGCTTGTCGCTTCGCCCTATGCGGCGAATTACCTCCCCAACAATCGGTGCTGCTCGATCTGCCCAGGACATGCCCTTTCCCTCAGCTGTCACGGCTGATGCGCCTCAGGCTGAAACTGAGCGACGTAGCCGAGCACGGCAGCAACCCGCAGGCCCGTCGCACTGCCCTTGTCGGTGCACTCGCGGTAGGCTTGGCCGCTCTGGACGATTTCGCCCAGCAGCTCGGCCGCGTCGTCCAGGTACTTCTCGGTTTCGTTGGTGTGCTCAATGAGCCGTTGGTGAGCCTGTTGCGACTCAACATGGCGCCGGGCCATGGCCTGGACGATTTCGAGCAAGCGATCGGTGCCAATTTCATCGGTATCGCCCAGGCAGTAGCGGTCGCCCACCTCCTGAGTACATTGGCAATCGTCGGTAAGTGCTTCCGAACTACCGACCCACCCGCAGAGAGTGCACTCGGAGGCATAGTAGCTCCCCTCTAGCGGCTTCTGCCCGATGCAGGATGGTATGCGTTCCTTCTTCTCAACGTTGCTCATGGCTGATTTCCTCGTTCAATTTGGCGATGGCCTCAGCATCTCACGAGGCCTCGGAAACCCAAGTACATCCCTGTTCAGCGATGCGTTGTGATCAGGACTTGGCAGGGAAAGGAGGGATATTTTTTCCTTTCGGGTCAGCCGCGGCATTCCACGACCACCACCCTGCCCCGCCGTACTCCCGATTGTACCAAGCCGTTTTGACGGCCTTCCGTTCCAGGTAGGCAGGTGTGCTCATGCCGAACACTTCCAGGGGGCAGTCCTTACCGGGGAGCCCGCAGAATCCGGAAAATAACGTACTACAAGGGCTTCCCCATTGAGCGCAAGCGCAATAGCGATTTAGTTGTCTACTGCTGCGCGTGCCGGATCGACGTAAGAAGGTGAAGGACTGCGGTACTACAAACGGTCATATTGAGCTGATGGCTCGGACCCTGATGAAAGACGCACGTGAGGACCTCGTTCGCTAACCGGGACTGAATTCCCCATACGATTTTCAGGTATACCCCACGTAGGTCCAACCCGCTTCACATCAACGACGGCAGTGCACATTGATCTTCTTTTTATCTGCTCATGGTTCCACCGTGACGCCTTAAAAGTTGAGCAATAGGAAGCCAGGGCCTACGCACCAGTTGGTTCTACCTGCTCAAGCTTGAACGTGTCGCCGTAATGCAGGACGGCCCAGGCCATCCTTGCATTCTTGGCGGCAATCGCGACGGCCGCACGCCAGTAACCGCGACGTTCAATCAGATTGCGGATCCAGCGACTAAATGGATCTTGTTTATCGCCCAGGTTGGCCATTACAGATCGAGCCCCGAGCACCAGTAGACTCCGTAAATAGGCATCCCCGGCTTTGGTGATACTCCCCAAACGCTGCTTTCCACCGCTACTGTACTGACCCGGCGTCAGTCCGAGCCATGCAGCCACTTGGCGACCATTTCTGAAGTCGTGCCCATCCCCAATACTGGCAACCAAGGCACTCGCCGTGGTCGAGCCAACCCCGCGCAATTGCAGCAATCTACGGCTACGATCATCTTCACGAGCAATCTGGCTGATTGCTCTATCAAGCTCTACCAAGCGGTCCTCGATATGGCTGGTGTGCTCTAACAGTTCACTCATGCACCGTTTTGCCCAGCCAGGCAAGCTGTCCAGATAAGGGCCAATCTCTCTTCTCAATCGCTCTGGGCTTTGCGGCAGGACCACCCCAAATTCAGAAAGTAATCCCCGCAGTCGGTTGTAAGAAGCTGTGCGCTCTTCGATAAATCCCTGCCGAGTGCGATGAAGGCAAAGAGTCGCCTGTTGATGCTCGTCCTTGACGGGTACGAACCGCATGCTGGGTCGGGTCACTGCCTCACAGATTGCAGCAGCATCTGCTGCATCATTCTTACCGCGCTTACCTGACATCCGATAAGGAGCAACGAGTTTAGGAGCCATCAACCTGACAGTATGTCCGTGCTGAACAAACACCCTCGCCCAGTGGTGCGCCCCTGAGCAAGCCTCCATACCAATCAAACACGGCGGTAACTGCGCGATCAATGGCACCAACTGATCACGCGCAACCTTCGGTTTCACCAATATGGCTTTGCCAGCCTCATTGACGCCGTGAACGGCGAACACCGTCTTGGCTAAATCGATTCCCACCGTGATAACTGACATTGGCTTCCCCTCCAGTAATTGATGCAGTTATGAAACTTCATCATGGCACCTTGATGCCGCCTCGCGACTTTCGCCGCGGACTTGGACGGGGAAGTCCCTTTCATTCGCTAAGGATGAGGGTGTCCCGGATTATGTGTAAACGGGATTTCTATTAATCCTGCATCAATCGATCTTCGAACTGGATACTGAAGCGATTCAGAGCCGCTTTCCAGTCCCGTATCGGCATCGTCCACTTCTTGCTGATGTTGTTCAGCGCCAGATAAAACAGCTTGCTCACGGCCTCGTCAGTTGGGAACGAGGCCCGGGTCTTGATCACCTTGCGCAAACTCATGTTGATCGATTCGATGGCGTTGGTGGTGTAGATCACCTTGCGGATCTCGGCCGGATGGTCGAAGAACGGGATAACCCGTGCCCAGTTACGCCGCCAGGACAGGCCGATTGACTGGTACTGACCACCCCACTTTTCTTCAAACTCCGTCAGCCGTTGCTCGGCCAGTTCGACCGTCGCCGAGGTGTAGACCAGCTTCAGATCGGCGGCCACTTCCTTGCGCGCTTTCCAGGACACGAAGTTCAGGCTGTTGCGCACCATGTGCACGATACACAACTGCACGCAGGCTTTCGGATAGACCGTTTCGATCGCCTCGGGGAAGCCCTTGAGGCCGTCCACGCAGGCGATAAAAATGTCCTGCACGCCACGGTTCTTCAGCTCGGTGACTACCTGCAACCAGAACTTGGCACCCTCGGTTTGGGCGATCCACAGCCCCAGCACTTCCTTGTGCCCGTCCATATTGACCCCGATAGCCAGGTACACCGCCTTGGTCCGCACCGCGCCGGCATCGCGCACTTTGACGTGGATGCAGTCCAGATAAAGGATCGGGTACAGCGGATCGAGTGGACGGCCCTGCCAGAGCTTCACCTCGTCGCTTACCGCGTCCGTGACGGTCGAGATGAGGGTTGGGGAGACCTCGGTGCCGTACATCTCCTCCAGGTGCCCCTGGATCTCTCGTACGCTCAGGCCGCGGGCGTACAGCGAGATGATCTTGTCGTCGAAGCCCGTCCAGCGGGTTTGCTGCTTGGCCACCAGCTGCGGCTCGAACAGCGCCTGGCGGTCACGAGGGATGGCCAGCGGCAGTTCGCCGAAATCGCCCTTGAGGGTTTTGTCGCTGTGACCGTTACGGGCATTACCGCCGGCGTTGAAGATCGATCCACTCTTGCCATGCCCAGGTGCTCGGTCATCTCGGCTTCCAGCGCACGCTCGACCAGCATCTTGGTGAGCTGGCTTGAGCAGGCCGTTTTCGCCAATCAAATCTTCCGGTTTCTTGTAATTGACCAGCAGGCTGTCGGCGAGCTTAACGAGTTCAGGGTCGGGCTTCGCTCGCTTGGTGCGTTTTACTACGGTCATGGGTACTCCTTGAGGCTGGCAGTCTCCTGCCAAATGACCGTTTACACAAAGTTAAAAACACCCTCCTCAGGATGGCCTGAGGAAGTCCTTTCTCGGGAAAAAGAGCCCAGCAGCCGAGCGGGTTACAGCGCATCAATTCCGCGAAGCTGGGGCTTTTCAGAGTTTCCCTAAAGACGGAACATGTGCATCAGACGCTGAAGTTGGCTTGCCAGAGAAGCCAATTGCGTACTGGTGGCAACATTCTGACGTGAGGCTTCGCTAGTTTTTTCGGCAATCTGGCTTACGTTGGTAACGTTACGGCTGATCTCCTCCGCGACAGAGCTTTGCTCCTCAGCTGCAGAAGCAATCATGGCATTCATGTCATTAATGGTCGCCACAGCATTACTGATTTGCTCCAGCATATGGCCTGCACTGGCAACCTGCTGCTTACCAGCTTGTGCTTTGCTGCAACTGCTTTCCATGACAGCAACAGCACGATTTGCGCCGCTCTGCAGCTTTTCAATCATGGCCTGAATTTCGTTGGCTGACTGTTGCGTGCGCGAAGCAAGCGAGCGCACCTCATCCGCGACAACAGCAAAGCCTCGTCCGTGCTCACCAGCATGTGCAGCTTCAATAGCCGCGTTAAGGGCAAGCAGGTTGGTTTGTTCGGTAATGCTTCGAATGACATCCACTACAGAGCTAATACCAGCACTGTCTGCCTCAAGCTCATGAATCACAGTGGCAGCGTGTTCAACTTCACTGGCGAGGCTGTCAATAGAAGCGATTGTTTGATGAACCACGCGCATGCCGCTTTCAGACTGCTGATCGGCCTCCTGTGCCGCCCGTGCCGCACTGGCAGCGTTCCCCGCTACGTCCTGAACAGTAGCGGACATTTCGTTCATCGCAGTAGCTATCAGGTCTGTCTCCAGCTGCTGGCGGCGGATACCGTCACTGGTTTGACTACTTGCCTGGGCCGTCTGCTCAGCTGCAGCTGCCAGTTGCTCCACGGCACCTGCCAACTCTTGAAAGGTGTGGTGAAAACGCGAAGCCATTTCATTGAATGCGCTAGATATTTCGCCCAGCTCATCACGCCCCTGATAGGTAACTCGATAGCCCAAATTGCCATCAGCGAGCTGCTGACCGCCGACTTGAAGCTCCCGAACGCCTTTGGTGATACTTGGCACAGTGGCCAGAGCCGTGACTGTGACCAGAGACAGAGCCACTACCAGCGCCAGTCCTATCATCGCCACAAGACGCTCGAATTGCTTATCCGCGTTTTGAAAGCTTAATTCAGCTGCCGACGCCTCCGACTCAATAAGAGTGCGCAAGCTGGCATAGGTAGTCATAAAAGCAGGATCAAGGCGGGTTAGCAGGATTTGGTTCCCTCCCGCATAGTCGCCTTGGCGCATCGCATTGAGCGTCGGCAGAACACCATTATCCAAGTAATCAGACAATTTGTTCTGCAGCTCAGTGCTAAGGCGCTGCTGTTCTTTGCTCATTGGTATACGCTGGTAGTCAGAAAGGCGCTCACGGATGATGCTTACGCTTTTATCCACTCTATCGAAATGCATACTCGATGGATGATCATGCGCCTTCTCGAAGGCACTTCCGGGCTCATGCTGAAGGGCAAGCAAAAGCTGAGCACGCGCGTTGTGCATGTGGTTATTGATGTCGCCAAGCTTGTCGATCGGTAGCAACATGTTGTTGTACAGCCGATCAATCACTGCATTGCTGGTGCGCATTCCATTAAGACCAGCCATTGGCAAGCCGACAGCCATAGATGCTAGAAGCACGAGCAAGCCGATGAGACGGGTTTTTATTGAGAAACGGGCTAGCCAACCACTCATCGTGTCACCTCATTATTAGATATTTCAATGTGCCTTCATTGTATCGGCTGGTTCATTTGAAATCTTGAGTCAGGCTCCCCCTCAAGGCTTCTCGCCATATGGCCGGGGGAAATATTAGTACTCAAATCAAATACAAGACCTAAAGGCCGTCAGGTTGGGCTATACCCTAACCGGATGTCAGGCAGCCCAGCGCTACGCCGTCAGATAGAGTCCATCATTAATTTTTTGACCTCTGCTTGCCAAAGTCATAGATTTCAGCCTGACAAATTCAGCAGTTACGACCAGAACCCGGAACGCCAACTGGAACAGACCCAGGTGAGCAAGCTGTTCACCGACAAGGCCTCGGGCAAGGATAATCAGCGCCCGCAACTGGAGGCGTTGCTGAGCTTCGTCCGTGAGGGCGACACCGTGGTGGTGCATAGCATGGATCGTCTGGCGCGCAACCTCGATGACCTGCGCCGCCTGGTGCAGAAGCTGACCCAGCGCGGCGTGCGCATCGAGTTCCTGAAGGAGGGCTTGGTGTTCACGGGCGAGGACTCCCCGATGGCCAACCTGATGCTATCTGTGATGGGGGCCTTCGCTGAGTTCGAGCGCGCCTTGATCCGTGAGCGGCAGCGCGAGGGCATCGCCTTGGCCAAGCAGCGCGGCGCGTACCGAGGCCGCAAGAAAGCCCTGTCCGATGAGCAGGCTGCTACCCTGCGGCAGCGAGCGACGGCCGGCGAGCCCAAGGCGCAGCTCGCCCGTGAATTCAACATCAGCCGGGAAACCCTCTACCAGTACCTCCGCACGGACGACTGATACATGCCGCGTCGCTTGATCCTCTCGGCCACGGAGCGGGACACCCTGCTCGCGCTGCCGGAAAGCCAGGATGACCTGATCCGCTACTACACCTTCAACGATTCCGACCTGTCGCTGATCCGCCAGCGGCGCTGGCGACGCCAACCGTCTGGGCTTTGCGGTGCAACTCTGCCTGCTGCGCTTCCCCGGCTATGCGTTGGGCACCGACAGCGAGCGGCCCGAGCCGGTGATCCTGTGGGTGGCCAAGCAAGTCCAGACCGATCCGGCGAGTTGGGAGAAGTACGGCGAGCGCGACGTGACCCGTCGCGAGCACGCCCAGGAACTGCGCACCTACCTGCAACTGGCCCCGTTCGGCCTGTCCGACTTCCGCGCCCTGGTGCGCGAGCTGACCGAACTGGCCCAGCAGACCGACAAGGGCTTGCTGCTGGCCGGTCAGGCGCTGGAGAGCCTGCGGCAGAGGCGACGCATCCTGCCGGCGTTGAGCGTGATCGACCGGGCTTGCTCGGAGGCCATTGCGCGGGCCAATCGGCGGGTCTACCGCGCCCTGGTCGATCCACTTACGGACTCGCATCGGGCCAAGCTGGACGAGCTGTTGACGCTCAAGGCCGGCAGCAGCATCACCTGGTTGACCTGGCTGCGACAGGCACCGCTGAAACCCAACTCCCGGCACATGCTTGAACACATCGAGCGGCTGAAGACATTTCAGCTGGTGGACTTGCCCGAAGGCCTGGGCCGGCACATCCATCAGAACCGCCTGCTCAAGCTGGCCCGCGAGGGTGGGCAGATGACACCCAAGGACCTCGGCAAGTTCGAGCCTCAGCGACGCTACGCGACCCTGGCCGCGGTGGTGCTGGAGAGCACCGCGACTGTGATTGATGAGTTGGTCGATCTGCACGACCGTATCCTGGTCAAGCTGTTCAGCAGCGCGAAGCACAAGCATCAGCAGCAGTTCCAGAAACAGGGCAAGGCGATCAACGACAAGGTGCGCCTGTATTCGAAGATCGGCCAGGCGCTGCTGGAGGCCAAGGAAAGCGGCAGCGACCCCTATGCAGCCATCGAAGCGGTGATACCTTGGGACGAGTTCACCGAGAGCGTCAGCGAGGCCGAGCTGCTTGCCCGGCCGGAAGGCTTTGACCATCTGCACCTGGTCGGCGAGAACTTCGCCACTCTGCGCCGTTACACGCCGGCCTTGCTGGAGGTGCTGGAACTGCGCGCTGCGCCGGCCGCGCAAGGCGTGCTGGCAGCCGTGCAGACCCTGCGCGAGATGAACGCCGACAGCCTGCGCAAGGTGGCGGCCGATGCACCAACGGCCTTCATCAAGCCCCGCTGGAAGCCGCTGGTGATCACCCTGGAAGGCAACGACCGGCGCTTCTATGAAATCTGCGCGCTTTCCGAGCTGAAGAACGCCCTGCGCTCCGGCGACATCTGGGTCAAGGGCTCGCGGCAGTTCCGTGACTTCGACGACTTCCTGCTGCCGGCAGAGAAGTTCGCCACGCTCAAGCGGGAACAGGCCCTGCCCCTGACGATCAATCCCAACAGCGACCAGTATCTGGAAGAGCGATTGCCGCTGCTGGACGAGCAGTTGGCCACCGTCATCCGCCTGGCCAAGGACAACGAGATGCCCGAGGCCATCCTCACCGAGTCCGGGCTGAAGATCACCCCGCTGGATTCAGCGGTGCCAGATCGTGCGCAGGCGCTGATCGACCAGACCAGCCAGTTACTGCCGCGCATCAAGATCACCGAACTGCTGATGGACGTTGACGACTGGACGGGCTTCAGCCGCCACTTTACCCACTTGAAGGACGGGGCCGAGGCCAAAGACCGGACGTTGCTGCTGTCCGCGATCCTCGGTGATGCAATCAACCTCGGGCTGACCAAGATGGCCGAGTCGAGCCCCGGCCTGACCTACGCCAAGCTGTCCTGGCTGCAAGCCTGGCACATCCGAGACGAAACCTACTGGGCGGCCCTGGCCGAGCTGGTCAACCACCAGTTCCGTCATACCTTCGCCGCTCACTGGGGCGACGGCACGACCTCTTCGTCCGATGGCCAGCGCTTCCGGGCGGGCGGCCGGGGCGAAAGCACCCGGCACGTCAACCCGAAGTACGGCAGCGAGCCGGGCCGGCTGTTCTACACCCACATCTCCGACCAGTACGCGCCATTCAGCACCCGCGTGGTGAATGTCGGCGTGCGCGATTCCACCTACGTGCTCGATGGCCTGCTGTACCACGAGTCCGACTTGCGGATCGAGGAGCACTACACCGACACGGCCGGCTTCACCCATCACGTCTTCGCCCTAATGCACCTGCTGGGCTTCCGCTTCGCACCACGCATCCGCGACCTCGGCGAAACCAAACTGTATGTGCCGCAGGGCGTGCATGCCTACCCGGCGCTGCGCCCGCTGATAGGAGGCACCCTGAACATCAAGCACGTCCGTGCCCATTGGGATGACATCCTGCGCCTGGCCAGCTCGATCAAGCAGGGCACCGTCACCGCCTCGCTGATGCTGCGCAAGCTCGGCAGCTATCCGCGCCAGAATGGCCTGGCCGTCGCCCTGCGCGAACTGGGCCGGATCGAACGCACGCTGTTCACCCTGGACTGGTTGCAAAGTGTTGAGCTGCGCCGCCGCGTGCATGCCGGCCTGAACAAAGGTGAGGCTCGCAACTTGCTGGCTAGGGCGGTGTTCTTCAACCGCCTTGGGGAAATCAGGGATCGGAGCTTCGAGCAGCAGCGCTACCGGGCCAGCGGCCTCAACCTGGTGACGGCCGCCATCGTGCTGTGGAACACGGTGTACCTGGAGCGCGCCACCCAGGGACTGGTCGAAGCCGGCAAGCCGGTGGACGGCGAGCTGCTGCAATACCTGTCGCCGCTGGGCTGGGAGCACATCAACCTGACCTGCGATTACGGCTGGCGGCAGAGCCGCAGGCTGGAAGACGGGAAGTTCAGGCCGCTACGGTTGCCTGGAAAACCTTAGCGAATGAAAGGGACTTCCCCGTCCAAGTCCGCGGCGAAAGTCGCGAGGCGGCATCAAGGTGCCATGATGAAGTTTCATAACTGCATCAATTACTGGAGGGGAAGCCAATGTCAGTTATCACGGTGGGAATCGATTTAGCCAAGACGGTGTTCGCCGTTCACGGCGTCAATGAGGCTGGCAAAGCCATATTGGTGAAACCGAAGGTTGCGCGTGATCAGTTGGTGCCATTGATCGCGCAGTTACCGCCGTGTTTGATTGGTATGGAGGCTTGCTCAGGGGCGCACCACTGGGCGAGGGTGTTTGTTCAGCACGGACATACTGTCAGGTTGATGGCTCCTAAACTCGTTGCTCCTTATCGGATGTCAGGTAAGCGCGGTAAGAATGATGCAGCAGATGCTGCTGCAATCTGTGAGGCAGTGACCCGACCCAGCATGCGGTTCGTACCCGTCAAGGACGAGCATCAACAGGCGACTCTTTGCCTTCATCGCACTCGGCAGGGATTTATCGAAGAGCGCACAGCTACTTACAACCGACTGCGGGGATTACTTTCTGAATTTGGGGTGGTCCTGCCGCAAAGCCCAGAGCGATTGAGAAGAGAGATTGGCCCTTATCTGGACAGCTTGCCTGGCTGGGCAAAACGGTGCATGAGTGAACTGTTAGAGCACACCAGCCATATCGAGGACCGCTTGGTAGAGCTTGATCGAGCAATCAGCCAGATTGCTCGTGAAGATGATCGTAGCCGTAGGTTGCTGCAATTGCGCGGGGTTGGCTCGACCACGGCGAGTGCCTTGGTTGCCAGTATTGGGGATGGGCACGACTTCAGAAATGGTCGCCAAGTGGCTGCATGGCTCGGACTGACGCCAGGTCAGTACAGTAGCGGTGGAAAGCAGCGTTTGGGGAGTATCACCAAAGCCGGGGATGCCTATTTACGGAGTCTACTGGTGCTCGGGGCTCGATCTGTAATGGCCAACCTGGGCGATAAACAAGATACATTCAGTCGCTGGATCCGCAATCTGATTGAACGTCGCGGTTACTGGCGTGCGGCCGTCGCGATTGCCGCCAAGAATGCAAGGATGGCCTGGGCCGTCCTGCATTACGGCGACACGTTCAAGCTTGAGCAGGTAGAACCAACTGGTGCGTAGGCCCTGGCTTCCTATTGCTCAACTTTTAAGGCGTCAGGGTAGAACCATGAGCAGATAAAAAGAGGATCAATGTGCACTGCCGTCGTTGATGTGAAGCGGGTTGGACCTACGTGGGGTATACCTGAAAATCGTATGGGGAATTCAGTCCCGGTTAGCGAACGAGGTCCTCACGTGCGTCTTTCATCAGGGTCCGAGCCATCAGCTCAATATGACCGTTTGTAGTACCGCAGTCCTTCACCTTCTTACGTCGATCCGGCACGCGCAGCAGTGCAGCAATACAGAACACAATCGCTATTGCGCTTGCGCTCAATGGGGAAGCCCTTGTAGTACGATTTTTTCCGAATTCTGCGGGCTCCCCTTACCCGTGTCCAAAAGCCAGAAGTCAGGGAAAACCTCACTTTCATCAGCGTCGTAGCGAAGAGGTTTATCGAAGCTGCGGCCAGCGGCGTGGAGCATGGCCTCAATCACCCCTTCGTAATCTGAGTCGACAGGAATCCAACGCTCACTGACCTGCATCAGGGCCAGCTCAACGACATCTGCTTGCGAAAACGACTCGCCCTTCCTCGGCGTAACCTGAGCGATGGCGATAACTCGACTTCCGCGCTTCCAGGCGGAAAGTTCTCTCTCGAATCTGCGGGCGGCGGTTACCCAGACTGCCGGGGGCAAATTCAGCATGGGCATCCCGAAGGGCCCGGCCAGAGGCAATCTGCTGATGTCTCCAGAATGGCGCTCAGGGTTGTAGCGTGCCAGCGGCGATATCGCGACGAGTCGCAGATCCCGCGTGATTGCAGACTTGGCGATCGCCTGATTGCGAACCGCTCCCTTGCTGTCCTTTTGAGCAGCCAGCAGCAGCACTTCGCTCAACTTCATTCGGCTTGCGGCGACACGTTCCGCAGCCTGTAGAAGCGCGTAGTTCACAATGCCGCTATTGCGCTTGCCCTCCATTGCTGGATACCAGGTAGAGAGTCGGGACTCAGACCAAAGCAGGTGCAGAAGCCCAAGCAACGTCATAGCCGGCTTGCTCTTTCCAGGCGATCTTGTCACCGAGGTGCTTTCGCTTTCCTCGGATCGAGGGGCCTGGACTCGAATGCCTCGAGCCAGGCGCACGCGAATGCTGCCATCTTCGCCCTCCTCGACTACGCCAACGGCATACCCTTGCATACCGGAACGCTCCGGGGCCGGCGCGTAGTACCGACAATCGTTTGAGTGCTCATGACCTGTACCGGCGAACCGCGCCAGATGAAAACCATCGCTTTCTTCACGTCGCTTGATCGAGAGTTTTCGGGAACCGCTGCTTGGGCACTGGCAAATTGCATGAGTGCCGTAGGCCTTCTCCAAAACGATTTTCCAGTTTTTTGCGTACTGCTGATCGGTCTGGAACTCCGGCGAGTAACGTTTCCCAGAGATCAGTACGGGATATCGACGGTTGAGCATGATCTTTTCTCTCCTGATTCGGGTCAGGCAATTGCCCGCTGCCGGCGGGCATAGGCTGCTTCAGCCCGGTTTGCTTCGATCTGTATATGCAGCTTCACCAGCAACTCGTATCCAGACTTGGGGCTCATGAGCGCAATACCGAACAATTCGTCTGCTGGAATGCTCCCGCCCTCCCCATGGAACCGTCCCTTTCGCTCGATCATGGAAAATATCCCTTCGAGGTATCCGGTCTCAACGGCCTCAGCAGAAAGACTGGGGTTTTTCAGGTCGAAGATCTCTCCGGTTGGCCACTCCAGCCCATCAAGTGGGGGGAGGTTTTCCAGCGCCCAGTGACCAGTACGCATGACTGCACGCGCTATCTCGTAATGTTCCTGGTCAGTCTGATACCAGCTATCGACGGAAAGGAGCTGGTGGCGGGCCTGGTCAAGGCATTCGAGCTGCTTGGCGCGTGTAGTGCGCTCATCATCAGAAAGGCTGTCGAAGCCATCGACCCATACAGGGAGGATACGCAGCGCCTCCCAGCGCAGCAGGCAGCGCATCAGGGACGAGCGGGTACCGCTCATGACGACCTCGCCCGGTTCCAGTAGCTGGTTGTGGCTGTTGTGCAGGCCGACGATGCAGTTTGCATGGAGCCAGCGGTTTCTCTGGATGAAGTCGTGGATCGCTTCAGGCTCGTGCTCAAGCGGATCTACGCCGGCGGGGATGCTGAATGCCTTGGGCGAGAGAGTGACCATTTGTCGGTCAGCGGAGTACGCCCTCATTTTGCCGAGGGCGCAAAGACTGCGGATTTTCATGAGAGCGAATCCTCCTGGTGTATTCGATCAGGAGGCTATCGCGGGATGAGGAGTAGAAATTTCGTTTTCAGGACACTGGAGCGTCGGAATTACTGTTGATGGGGCTCAGGCGGGTCAGAGCCAGCGCAGTGGGGCCGGAACCTCAACCGAATCGTCAGCTGCCTCAATAGCGGATGCCAATGAAGGGCTGCCAATCTTTTCGGCACACTGAGCGATGGTCAGTGGTCGAACGGGAGCCTGGTTTGGCGGGACTTCAGACGGGCCGCGCAAGCACTCTTTCCGATAGCGATCCACTGTCTCAGCCTCGCCTGGATTCGATTTAGACCAGGCCAGGATCGCAGACTCACGTGCTTGATCCACAGCCTTGAATGTTGTGAAAAACTGGGTACCGACAAGCGCTATAAGTCCGAACAAACCCACCGCTACGGTTCGAGTGATGTACTTCAATTTCATGCGAGGCTTTCCTTGATTTGCTGTTGCGTGGTCGGTGACATGGCGTGTGGTACACATTACGCACCGCCCTTAGGAGGCAGGCCCTCGTTGTACTCGGCGAGGGCGTCTGCTGCTATCTGGGCAAGCTCGGAGTCGCGATCCATGATGCCTGTGGAGCCAGTTGCGATTTTCCCCAGGGCCTCGAGCAGCCCGGCAATCGCAGGGTTGGCGCGCAGCTTCTCCACCTCCTCCAACGCCATAGTCACATTCATGAATCCCAACGCCTTGGCTTTGCTCCATACCTCGTCGTACAGCTCGGCTTTGTAGCTCAGGCCAGAAATTACGCGCTCGGCGTCGGATTTGAACACCAGGGCATCATCGTTGACTGCATTGTCGAAGTTGATCCGATCGCTGCGGGTTTCGATGTAGGTCGTTTCTTCGTCGTAGCTCATCACTTCGATGGTGGCTACGACTTCCAGCTCCGGTTGGGCTTCGGTGGTTTGCTTGCTCATTACGCTTCACCTTGATCAGTTGATGTGGCCAGCATCCCATGGGTTGAAAAACTCCCAACCACGGACGGCTTGTGGATGAGCCAGAACGCCACGTCCGGCTCAACTGAGCAGGGTGATCAGCTCCGGAATTTCACCGGCTGTGTTCTGAGCTCGCGTACCACCACTGTTCCGGCGAGCTTGTCGTGCCACCCCTGCTTACGGCGATCGAATGCCGCCCAGAAGAAGCCAAGCCCCAGCGGTAGGGTCGACACTACATAGCCGAGGTACCGGCCGATGCACTGTCGAACGCTTGCGGTGTTGCCGCTTTCAGCGTCGAGCACCCGCAATTTCAGCGCCATCTTCCCCGGCGTAGCCTGGAGACGACGCCACAGAACTACCGTCAGGATCGCTGGCAGGAAAAAGTTGATTGCTAAGTCCGCTGGCCCTTGGATCAGCTTGTCGCTGCTGAAATAGCCCGTGCCATAGATCATCATCAGGAGCGGCAGGGAAACCAGGGTGAAAAGGATACCGTCAACAATGCACGCCCCTGTTCTCGCCCAGAAACCCGCGTATTCAAGTTGTTCGTTCTGCATGAAAAATATTCCCTGTGATTGGTTGGCAAGCCACGTTGGCTTGGCCTGATGCTATCGGGCTGGGAACTAGGCCGGGCGCGTTTTCACGCTGGTTTTGTGCCTGAAATGGAGGTCGTCCAACAGCCTGTTGGACAAATTCGGCCCGGCTATTGGAGTTGGGTTTTCTGCGGACGCATTCATCCTGAAGGCTATCCAGTTCAATCGAGTCATTTGCATGAGCCAGAAAAACTCCAAAGAGCCACTGACCTTCACCGCTCGCTTGGTGAACTCCCATCACGGTTTTCAGGATTTCGATATCGACGGGCATCCTGTGGTGCGGCGTGCCTGTGTTCCGAATTCGATCAAGAAGGGCGAGCACTTCAACGTCTATCACGGGGAAAGCTCGAAGTCGGGCGCTGTATGGACAGGGACGCTCGGTGACTCCCTCCGCAAATTTGCGCTTATCTGAGGGGTGCCTATGTGTTTCCCTCGTAAACCCAGTCTTGGCCGGTACAGCGCGACCAGGGCTGATTGGAGTCGGTGCTACCGGCAAGCCCGCATTGCTGCTGGCCGCGGCTTAGCTCCCGACCCGAAGTCATCTGGTATCGCCTGGAAGGCCCAGCTCATCGTCGCTTTTGAACGCCGAGGCCACGATCCTCTGGCGTATCCCGTCCAGTGTCGGCTCAATGCTCATCGGATCATCAATGAAATTCGAGCCGAAGAAATCTCCCTGGAACATGTGAAGGACTGACCTATGACCCTGTATTTCGAGTGGATCGGAAGCCTCTGTGGCGTCCTCGGCGCGCTGATGATCTCCACCAATACACGTATTTCTCCGTGGGGATGGTGGCTATTCCTCGTGTCCAGCTTGAGCCTCTGCTGCTACGCCGTTCTGGCGCAGGCCTGGGGATTGTTGCTGCTGAATGGGTGTTTCGTTGCTACCAACGTCACCGGGTTGATCCGCTGGTGGTACCCCGCTGTGTCGGCCATGCGCTCAACTAGCCTTGCCCGCGTCAAGGGGTAAGCCGCTCGCTCGCCCTTCGGGAGGGTGCGTGCTTTAAGGCTTGGGTTTTGCGGGATGGTCGACATGCTGGGGGCATTCGTCAATGGGAGCCACCACATGCAAGTTTTCAACTCGATCCACAAGGCAGAACTGATCTCTATCGTCGAAGAGGCGTCAGCAAAAGCAGCGAAGAATGCGAGTGTCGCTCAGGAACTGGTTTTCCCGCACATATATTTCGTCCTCAGCAAGCGCCTTTGCATAGTAGAGGCTGCTGCGCAGTCTTCGGAATCCAAGGATTCTGCTCTGTTGGCGGCTCTCACAAAGGCCCAAACAGCGCTTCAGGATTGCGTGTCGGTTATGAGCAACGATCTCGGGGGCTTAAAGCTGATCCAGTCAGAGTTGGCGAGTGCGCGCCAAGCATTGGCGGCAGTCGATGCAGTGCTTGTTGTTCAGTGACCCTCTATTTCGATTGAAAACAAAAAGCCCGGCTCTAGACCGGGCTTTTTGCTACCTGCAATATGCAATTCGTCAGCGCTATATTTTCGAGAACATTACTGCTATAGGCTTCATAACCTGGATACCCCAGTCGAATAGCTCAAATCGAAGTAGGCCTAATAGGCAGGCTACAAAAAAGCCAAACACAGTCCCTACCAGGAAGACGAAATAAAGGGTTCCCAGGCTGGCACTCTGCCCTTCGGAGCTGGCCTCGATGTCTTCCCAACCATCGCGTCTCCAATTTGGAATCTTGATTCGTAGGCGCTCACCACGAAATTCCTTCGGGTGATAGTGAGCATCTTTGACTTTATCATTCTCTGCCTGCCTTGCTTGATCCTGGCCACAGGCTCGTTGTTTCGCACGCTCCTGCATGTAGTCCCTGTCGCTTAATCCCATATTTGTCCCCTTGTTTCTCCCAAAGCTGATGTGGCAAGTGCTGGCAGCAGAGGTTGCAGCTCTCTCCCAATCCATTTCATCGGGCATTTTCGATGATACAGCCGGGACACATCCACTCACCTTCGTCGAAGAATCCGTCGCTCATGTCGGTATGCTGGGAGCACCAAGCGCAAGTACCCATGCGCGGGCCACCCCCATTGGTATCTCTATTTTCAGAATATGGTATCGAGCGGGAGGGGAGTTGCTGCTGTTCCGGCGAGTGAGAAAATTGACCGCAATAGCTGCACCACTTTCCACCCAAGTGTTCAATACAACTGCCCCTGCCACAGTGATTGCAGGTACTTTCAGGAACTTGTTGCACCAGCTCTGTCATCTTTTGTGGTACCAACTCATCCAGAGCCGCAATCCTCTTGCAGGTCAAACCATGCTTATTCAGGTAGGCCAGCAGTGGATCGAAGCCTTTATCCTTGGAAAGGACGATGCACTCAGTCTCTGGCGCGATTTCGAATGTGCGCCCGAGATGAAAGGCAATGTGAAAATCCAAGGCGTTTTTGCCCACGCCCTCGATCTTCTGAAAATCAACGCGGGAAAATCTATGCGCTGTGGAATCCCTGCGCGCAGCCTTCGGTAGCTGTTGCATCGCCCCTACAAAAATGATGGCTCGGTAGGAGATGTCCAGCAGCGATAGGTCGATTTTCCCGATGTTCTCGTAGTCCACCAAAATCAGACGTTTCATCACCACGGCATTTTCCCGAGAAAGATAAGCATCCCGACCCCAGAGCCAGCCAACACTGAAAGCGAGAAAGTAAGGTCGCGCAGCATTCGATTTTTCTTGCCAATGCGCCGCGCCAGCACTGCGCCAAGCACTGTACCGACCAGCATGCAGCCGAGGAAGACGACTACTTTTATCTTGAGTTCGGAGATTGCCGCGACGGCATAAGGTGGAAGCGAGCTATCAGCCATTGCATGCGATGCCGGTATGGCAATGAGTGCCAAAACGAGAGTGGATATTTTCATTCAATTTGAGCAGCCGTCTGCTCCCCCTGCTTGTGAAGCAAAAAATATATCTCGTAAATCCGGCGTGTTTTTCTGCTTTCAGGCACGATTTACGCCCGAAATATCCGGCACGACTCAGCGCTTGGGTTTTACCGGATATGGGTGAAGCTGAACTCATTGCAAACACGGAGTTTAGCCAAGTGAATCAGCAAGTAGCCCAAGTCCTCCCCCTCGGCCGTATCCGCCGCAACCCGCAAATCGACCCGCGTAAAGGCCGGAAGAAGTCCGCTTATGAGCAACTGGTGCGTTCGATCAGTGCCAAGGGCATCATCCAGCCGATTCTGGTCAGGCCAGTAAGCGATGACCCGAACTACGACCATGAGGTGGTCGCAGGCAACCGGCGCTGGACGGCGGCCCACGATGCGGGCTTGATCGAGGTTCCCGCCCTGATCCGCGCTATGAGCGATCAGGAAGCGCGGTTGATCGCTGCGCTGGAGAACCAGGTGCGGGCTGACCTGACGCCAATCGAAGAAGCCCAGCATGCCGTAATTTTGCTGGAGGACATGGCCAACGACCACTTGGCGGTGATGAAGGCCTTGGACTGGTCTAGAACCAAGCTCGACAGCCGCCTGCTGCTCGCCCATGCCTGTGATGCGGTGGCCGATGCCCTGCTGGAGGAGCAGATCAAGATTGGCCACGCTGAATTGCTGTGTCGTCTCCCCGCCCCCGATCAGGCGGGCATTCTGTCGAAGATCATCGAGAAGAACTATTCCGTCGAGCAGACCAGGGCGCGCCTGCTGGAGTTGACTCGGGACGTCTCGACTGCACGCTTTGACACCACCGAATGCCGGAGCTGCATCCACAACTCGGGTGCGAATGCCGATTTGTTCGAGGCAAGCCTTGGGGCGTCTCGCTGCCAGAACTCGGTCTGCTGGAACCGGAAAACCGAGCAGCTAATTTCTGTTCGGTTGGTCGAGGCGCAGGAGGAGCACGCGGTGGTTCATAGCGAGCTGAATCTCGCGAAGGACTCATACGTGAAGCTCGTCGCACGGGGCGAGGATGGTGTGGGAGAGCAACAGGCAGCGGCGTGCGCTACCTGTGCAAGCTTCGGCGCAGTGGTCATGGTGTCGAGGGGGCGCGAAGGCGACGTGATCGGCGGCATGTGCTTCAACAAGCCTTGCCACAAGGAGAAAACCGCCGCCTACAAAACCGCCCTGGCCACCGTAACGAACACAGCACCAGCCACCGTTGCCGGGGGCGCTGTTGGATCAGCGCCGGTCAAGCCGAAGGCCGCAAGCGCAAAGCCCACCCAGGTGAAGAAGTCGCTACGCCGTGAAGCCTTCGACCTTTACGCCCGCATGAGCAAGCAAGTCGTGCTCAATGACCGCTCGCTAGCGTTGGCTGTGGCCATCGTCAGCATGTATTTCGAGATGCGCAGCGACCTCAAGAGCGAGCTGCGGGCACAGATGGAAAAGGCCATGGGAGTCACAAGCGCCCTGATGACCACGGCTCGCGCCGATGCCGAGATTCGGCTTGCGCAACTCGGGGAGGAAAAGCTCCTCACGTTCATGGGCAGCATGGCTGCTGCCTCGCTATTCCGCACGGATAGCGCTGACGCATTCGAGAAATCCGTGTCGGGTGCTCAGTCGCTCAAGTTCATGGAGTACGCGAACGTCGATCCGGCCAAAGGGTTCGTGATGAACGAGAGCTACCTCAAGGCCCAGGTTAAGGCGGGCATCATCGAAGATTGCAAGCGTTCAGGCTTTGCCGCCGCCTACAACGAGGCGAAGGGCGAAAAGGCTTTTGAAGGGCTGACCACCGGCAAGGCAAGCGCTCTCATCGACGCCATCTTGGCTTTCAAAGAGTTCAGCTGGTTGGGTTATTTGCCGCCTGCGTTACAACTATCGGCACAGGGCGGGAAGAACCCCGCTCCCCAGCAATCCGAATCGACCCAAGCCTGACAGGGAACATCATCATGCAATCCACGTTTTTTTCCGTAATGGCCACTGCACTTGCTGGCACTCAACACCGCGTCAATGTGGCAATCGAAACCGCCTCCGCCGACGCGCTGAAAGTGATGATTACCGCTGACCTCGGCCCTACACCTGAGAAGGCATCCGAGCACGAGGTGCAGCTTCGCGCCGCCATGTGCCGCCCGCTGATCCTGGTAGGGAGTGCTGTTGAAATCGAGGAGGCGCTGATGAAGCGCCTGACACAGCACGTCCAGGCGCTGAATGAGGGGATGAGCCTGCTGGATGAAATCCGCTCGATTGGTGCGACCGTGCAGGCGAAAGCCGCCACGCCAGCTACTGAGCAGCCTGCAACGCCTCACCTCGATGCCGATGCCGATGCCGATGCCGAGGATGGTGACGCTGCGCAGGTAGGTGGTGGTTCGGGCGTGGACAGCGGCTCGGATGAACCCGATCTGAACCTCGCGGCCTCTTTCTAGGAATTGCACTCATGGCACTTGTTGAAATCTCTCTTGCCCGCGTTTTTCGTTACGCCGGTCGCGACCTCCCCGACCCGCAGCCCGAAATGTCCGTGACTGACGTGCTGAAACACTATGCCCGTCAGTTCCCAAAGCTCAACGGAGCGAAAATTATCGACCCCATTGTGGAGAATGACAGCTATGTCTACGAGTTCCGAGACGGCGGATTCGGCGCAAAAGGTTGACCCGCTTGAAGTTCTGAAAGCGTGGGAGCGTGGCGAACTTGATCGCCACCTCCCGTCCGGTACCGAACCTGATTGTTTAGACCACCAGCAGAGACAAAGGCTATGGAAGTTGCTCTCCTCCCCCGCCAATCCCGGCACTATCGACTTCCAACTGCCGCGCTGACACCTCTTAGCTTGCCGAATGTTGGGCCTGTGATGCGTGAAGCACAGGCCCAACTGTTCAGCCGGGACTATGCAGGGGTGGTCGACCACCAAGCTCATAGCATGCTGTGCCGGGAGGCCTTGGAAGCTGGTCTGGTAGCTGAAAGCTCAATCGAATGGCTTCGGCAGTACCCAAATAGCTACGGGCTGCATCGCCTTACGGGCGAGGTAGTACAGCGCCTTGGTGCGTGCTTTGCCATCAGTGATGAAGGCCTTTTTCCACAGCGCACCAGCCTGCTGAATCGGCTGAATACCCCATACGTCGATCCAGTTGAGACGGCATCCTATGCAATAGCCGCTGTAGAGGCTGGGCTGGTCGGACTTGATGCGCTCGCCCCCCACATCGAGGCAGGCCCTGATGGGGCAGGCAGGATAATGGCGGAGCTGGAGCGCTCGTTGATTGGCCGGGTCAAGCTGCCCACATCCGTTGAGGACGCCTACTCCTTCGGAATCCAGGACGGTCATTTCATTCTGGAGTCGAGCTGCTTCGCTACTTTCACAGTTCAAGCGCCAGCGAGCCTGGAACTGCGAGTGCTTCTTTTCAAGACACTCGACGCGATGACACGCCATCTGCTGCCGTTTCATACGCCAATGACGTTCCTGGGGCCGTACAGCTACTTGAATCACGGGCTTTCGGAGGCTTTCGAGGAGCTGTCTCCGCGCTTGGCAACACACTCTAGAGAGGAACTGTGCGCCTTCCTGCTGGACGATTCGGTCGAGCATGATGATTACATCGCCGAATATCTCTACTGCCACGGCCAAGACGAGGATTCTGTAAACAGCTTGCTTGACGCCATCTATGAGATGGATGAACTGAAACAGATAGCTGGAGCCACCCTTGGCCAGGGAGATCGGTGCGAGATCGAGGAGCTGTCCGATCAGGCGCGGCAAATCTGTGAGCGTGATGATGCACACGCCCCGTTGGTTCAAGTGCTGGCGGAAGCCTTGCAGCACTGCCTGGAGCATGAGGCCAGTGGATCGCTCAAAGAGTTCAACCCCCATGATTTCCCAGGCACAGCCGGTGATGGGGTTTCTCTTTTCGAGAGCATTCTGGTGTGCCTGACTAGGGATTTTCCAAATCTAGAGCAGAGTAGCTATGACGGTTTTGACGGCATTGTCAGCGGCTCTGGCTTCCCTGCAATTGGGTTACCGCTGAGTCCTGATCAACTGCGCACCGTCACCCTGCCAGTTCTAGATGCGCTATCGCTGACGCTAGGTCTGTTGCAGCGAATCGCCGACGCTTTAGAGGAATGCGGTAATGCTGAGTGAAAAAATTTCGAGCAAGGCCATGCTGATACATCACCACAGCCAGACCGGCGTGGTCACCGTCACCAGTCACAGCGTCATCGCGCTGGAAGATGGTAAGGCCGGCTTCACGCTGGGCGCTGGGAGGGCATTCAGTCCCTACGACAAATCCGAACTGGCTGCTCTGCTGTTGAATGAGGATGCCGGAGCAGAATTTCTCCCTGAGAGTTATCTGTTCAGCTCACGCACCGTCTTGGCGTGGTACCGCCGCCCTGGTGTGCACGATATTCCGATCCTTGGCGAGCGCATACGCGCCCCGCTGCCGGGCTTGATCTTCATCGCTGCGGCCAACCAATCCTTCCGTTGCTTTGCGTTCAAGGGCAATCAGCGCCCGACGCCGGAGACAGAACTCTTCTATGCCCCGTTGGGGAACGTGTACCAAGGCGGAACCTTCTGTACTGGCAGCGGCAATGTTCCCCGCGATGTTCGACGTGAGAACATCCCGGCCTGGGAGAGCTTCGTGCTGGAGAGCGACAACACCCACAGCGGTACGGTTGAGCCGGTGGCGGGTTGCCGCTCGTTTGAGGCCTTGAAGGAGTTCTATCGAGCACTGAGCGAGAAAGGATCGAAGCGGTTCCCAGCCTCGAAACTGGTTTCAGCAGGGTCATACAGTGGCCCGCTAACGCTAGCGCAAGCTATCAAAGGGGGTGCGCGATGAGCGTTCATCCGATCACAGCTCACCAATCGCCGATCTACAAGACGCCAGCCTCGTGGGTTGAACGCGCACCACGCATTGTGGTTGTCGGGGCCGGTGGCAATGGCAGTGAGGTGGTTGATGCGCTGGCCAGCTTCCACCATGCGCTTCGCTCCCTCGGCCATCCAGAGGGTCTGGAGGTCACGGTCATTGACGATGCCATCGTCCGCGAGCCGAACCTCGTACGTCAGCGTTTCTGGCCGTGTGACTTGGGCCAATTCAAAGCAATCAGTTTGGTGAATCGTTACAATCTCATGCTGGGTACGTCCTGGGAGGCCCTGCCCTTCCGATTTCCAAGCCAAGAGACGATAGAGGCGATGCGCGCCGCCGACTTGATCATTTCCGCTGTTGACCTTTCTTCGGCCCGTCGCGCAATCGCCAGCAGCGCGCTTCTATCCCGACACTGCATGTGGCTTGACCTCGGCAACGAGGCCCGCCATGGACAGGTTGTGTTCGGCGCTGCGCATGTAGACAAGAGGGGCATCTACCCCAACGTGATGGACGCTTACCCTGAAATCGAAACGCTCGAAGATGACACCAAAAAATCCTGCTCGGTTGCGGAAGCCATTCGTTCGCAGGACTGCTTGGTCAACCGGGCAGTTACAACTGCCGGAATGAGCATTGTGTGGGAGTTGCTGCGGACGGGGAAAACCGATAAGCACTGGATCACAGTGGATCTGGCGTCCGGCTCTCAAAACGCCTTTCCGTTCCCTGCTGTTCCGCAATCTGCCTAACTCAACCACTCCCGTCTTCGCATTGATCCAGCCGCTGCTCCATCTGCGATATCAGGTCAGCGGCTTTAACTTCGAGGGCTTTAGACAACCTCATAATCAAGGGAAGTGTGGGCAGACTCTCGCCCCGCTCGATTTTCCCCAGGTGCGCCCGCTCAACCCCAGCCAGGAGAGCAAGTTTCTCCTGAGCTAGGCCCGATTTTAGGCGTTCTTCGCGTACGACATTGCCAAAAGCTCCTGCCACCTGAGGGTCAAAGCTTGATGTTCCTGCCGGTCGCCCGCGTGTAGGTGGTCGCTTCTCCATAGACAGAAGCGTTATCGGCAGGAACAATTAAAACCACGTTTAAGAATACCCTTTTCGCTATTTACGCTATGCCCAGAGGGCCAGCGGAGCGGTTTTATGTGCACACTCCCCTGGTTAGGACTAGCAAATATGACTCACGTTGACCCCTCCGTACCTCAGCACTTGGCAGAGCTTTACCAGGAACTGAACGCATCGAGAGCGACCCTGCTGGCATTGATTGAGGCCGAGGGTTCCGGCATCCATCGGCGGACACTGGATCAGCTTGATCGCATGATTGCAGAGATATTTTTTCCACTGGAGTTCGTTGTTTACAGCGAGGAAGAGACGGTGCCTTCGGATGATCCGGCGTCTGCCACCCCGACCGGGTATGCGTGGCGAGTGACTGGCCGTGAGGGCGAGATCAGGACGCTCCGGTGTGACGAAACCGGCCAGGAAATATCCATCTCGATTGGAAGAGCCATCACAGACTTCGCTTTGGTGCCCAATCACCTACCGGAAGCCTACTTTCCCGATCTCGATCTCACTCCGGCGCAACTGGAGGGGAAATATGCACAGCGTGGCAACGATCACCCTTTCTTGACCAATTACCAGTGGCTTCAAGCAGTGCGCAACAACCAGACCCAGTTTGGATACTGGCAGTGGGTTCTGGCTCAACTGCTGGCCCTGCACCGACGCTCGCTCCCCTAAAGCCCCGCACGAATACCGCGCCAGCCACTGATGCACCTCGGGGCTTGGCGCAGGCCACTCGAAAGCTTCCGCCCGCCCTGTACCTCTTACCCAGATAAATTCCTCTTCAATCGGTGTGGGAAAATGCCTGCCCCGACTTGGGATATCTGCGCCGGCCTTTATCCTAGTCGCAGGCAAATAGAGGAGACCGCGATGCGCACTTTCACCGGCACAATTAAGACTGATGTACAAGGATCTGAGGTGGAATTTGAATTCGAGGTCGATGACAACGCTACTGCTGAACAGATCGAAGCCGAGGCAAAACAGGCGGCGTTTGAGCTTGTCCAGTGGCATTACGAAGAAGTGAAGTAGGAAAGTGCCCATGAGCGAGCAAGTAACGATGCAGTTCGGCCCCCTGGAGCTGCGCAAGACAGAGGAAGGCTGGCAGTACCTGAGCGAAGGCGTTGGCCATGAGCCTGATACCTGGTGCGATGCTACCAGTGTGCTTGGGCCGTTTGGCGGTTCAGGTGTGAACGATCTGCTTGATGAGTTGGCTGCAACAAAAGCCAACGCAGAAGCACGCGAATCCGAGCTTGTAGATGTTCTCCAGCACATTCGAGGAAAAAGTTGCTGTTCGGACGCTTGGGATGCCATTGACGAGGTTGTGCCGTATAACGACGCGCTGTACAGCTGATACAAGAAAATCCCGCAGCAGACCACAGCCCCTTAATTGGGGCTAAGTCCGTGAGATGGTGCCAATTTTCGGTTACGCAACGATGTCTTGGTCATCAAAGGTATGACGCGCTGAAGGAGTGCTGAACATGTTGGGAGCTGCATTTATCGCCGATATAGCTGGTCTCTTCTACTGGCTGTTGATCCTACTGGCAATTGGCGCAGCCCTCACTTGGTTGTGGACGTTCGTCGATCACCTGGACATCCGCAAGGGTTGGCAAGCTCTGGTGGTGTGCGCCGTGACGATAGTTCTTGTGCGTGTCGTTGGGGCACAGGCCGACCACTATCGGGCGATGGCGACCGCTGCTGGAACCGGGCTACAGCCGGGCGATGGCCTGGGCATCTTCTTCATGTTCTTCATGGGGGTCGGGCTACTTGTAACCCCATTCGTGCTGCTTTTCTCGGGTAACGGCAGCAAGAAGGAAGGCAGTTGATAACCGAGTACGCACCCCTCGCATAAATCTCGATCTCTACCAACTCGGCGGTAAATCCACCGAAAAGCGCTAAAGGCGTCAATCATAATGCTCTACATCCTCCTATGCTCCGTTGTTCTGCTGATCGTGGTCATTGGTACCGTCGCTCGCGCTACGTTGGCCTTGGTTTCCCCCGGCCCTGAGCAGCGGCTACGTCAAATGGTTCTCGTGCTGGCTTCCTATGCTGTAGGCATGGCCTACTGCGCACCACTGCTTTACCTCTTCTTTGGCCCAGATGGCGCTCCGGGGGAAACTCTTGGCGTCGATACTGCGCGGCTAACCGTCTATCTGCTTTTGGCTGCCTCAGTGGCCCTACTCCTCTACATCCCCTCGCTGTGGAAAAGAGCTGCTGACTCCAAAGGCTTTTGGCCGATGGGCCAGCTGACACTCGTTGCTTTGGCATGCTTCGTAGGTGGTAAGTCCGCATATGACCACCTGACGTTCTTCAACAACGATCAAGCTGGCTGGGCAGATGTTGCTCTCATGAAGGAAATCGGAGAAATAACCGATATGCCGGGATGCACCAGCCCGGTTGCCTTTGTCCGGTTCCAATCCACTGGCCCATTTGAATACCGCTGCCCTGGTTTGATCGTTTTCAACCGGCTTTCATCGCAGCCTTTCGGCCCATGGCCACACAACGATAACGGCTCAAGCCAGCAGCTCGCAGATGTCATCCTGAAAATCAAAAGCGAAGCGAAAGTGGCGGATGACTTTTCAGAGGAGCCCGCCCCGCTATGAGTACGAAAGCCCGCAAGCCACAGCCAGCTCAACCACCGGATGTAATGCCTATTGAGTGGCCGCGCGCCGACCCAGCCGAGCTGGCCAAGTTCGACCCGGCGTCGAAGGTCTGCAACATGAATTGCGGCCCTCACAAGAACGACCCACGCAGCCATGCCGAGCGGCTGTTTCTGTGTGACGACTGCTATGCGCCCACAAGCATCAAGTTCTAGGAACCCATCCATGGAAATGAAATTTCGCACCCAGTCCGGTGCCATCGTCACCGCCGATCCTATGGCTGAGGGGCCGACACCCCTGGAGCTTGCAGATCCTGCTGCTGAGCATGGCGTAGGCCAAGTCGAGCCTGCACACCTGCTGCGCAAACAGATCGAGGGCGTGATTCGTGAATACGGTGCAGATCCTGCGGAAGCCGCTCTGGCGGTCTGCGTCATTCTCGACGGGAACTTGGGCCTGGCTGAAGACGGCTGGTTTGACGATGACGAAACCGTTCTGAACGCGATCATTGCCGGCAGCCAGGCTGACGACTGATCTGTTTGACGAAAAGCGGAGGCGAAAACATTGGTCTGGATCAAGACAAAAGACCTCATGCCTGCTCCAGGGGTGCCCGTGCAGTGCAAACTCAGGCATTGCAGCAGTGGGACTGTCCAGCAGCATCGCCTAGTCCGCGTGGTCGAGGACGATTGTACCTGGCGAACTGCCGGCGACCTTTGCGAAGTGAGTTATGACTGGGACGTGATCGAGTGGGAGTCCGCCTAGGGCAACGGAGAGGGAACAAAAATGATGAACGTACCTATGGGGTTGTTAATTCTGGCAGTGTCATTTTCTGTCAAGGCGGCAGGTCAAGGCGAACCGATGGAACCGTTCCTGGGCATCCTAAAACTGGTAATAGCTCTCGGTGGCTTAGTTGTGGTTTTGACTGCGGCACGTTGGCTGTATAGCTGGTACCAATGTCGAAAAGTAACCCGTACCGCCACTGAATCTGTCAAAGAGCGTGTCGCTCGTGGTCAGAAGCCCTATTGCTAACTCCCATTCTTCAGTGGAGTTTTGCAGGGCGAACCCCGTTAATGCCCACGCCCCGCTTAGCGGGGCTGGGGTCATAGGAGAGGGCCACTTTCGGGCCTCACAATGAAGAAGGACACATCATGGCAACTGAATCTCCGTTTCTGAAGCACCGAGAGATCTTGCTCCACCAATCCTACAGCGCCGCTGGCGCGCTCCAAGATTTTGCCCTGAGCTGCTACAACGGCCAGCTAGGGCAGTTCCGGGGTGACGCCCTGGCCAACTTCGACCAACAGCACTTCGCAATTTTTGTCGAGATGGCCACCTACTACCACCAGCACCGCGAGAATGATCCACACTTGCTCGAGGTCGGCGCGGCCATCTGGGCGGATCGTCGTGATCGCGGGCGAAAGCACTTGGCCGAGCTAGCCGAGCACCGTGCGATCAACCCGAAAGAGTACCCGGACGGCTCGGAGCGAGATTATTTCGACCAGTTGGATTGGCTGAACCGGCAAACTGAACGCATGAAAGCGAAGGGCTGGATCGACGAATAAAACTGAATGGAGACCACGATGGCAAACGCACCCAGCGAGTTGATGCAGCAACAAGATGACCCTGTGTGGTTCGTGGAGGAGCGCCAGCTGAACGGCGACTGGATCGCCATCGACCGCGCGGACGATCAGGCCGAAGCCGAAGCGAAGTTGAGCCATGCCGAGAACTGCCTTCCAGGCACGTACCGTCTGAATCGGTCGGATTGGTGAGCCCGGCCACGCAAGAGCCATCCCATCCAGGAGAAGCGCAGCCAAGTAGCAGCCGATCGTGCTCTGTTTCCTGTAGATGATTTCTCCTCGGCTTCCTCCTGTCGCAGGGAGGAGCCGCCTCCACCGCCCATCAGTTGGGATTTCCCGTTGCCGCCGTAGGCTGAGTCTGTAGGCACCAGGTAGGTGCTCAGAGGACAGCCAATGCACCCGTCAATCTCCCGCGCACACCAGTTCGACGACCAGGTAGTTATCCCGGCACTGGGCCAGCAGCTCACCCTGCTTGGGTTCGAGCCTGAGCCTGCTGTGCTGGCAGAGGGAACCTATTTCGATGCGCCGACAGTGGATCTGGACAGCTATGACCACGTTGTAGTCTGTGTGTCTGGCAAGGACAGCATCGCTTGCCTGCTGGCACTGATCGAACAGGGTGTGGATCTGCGTCGTGTTGAGCTCTGGCACCATCGGGTGGATGGTGCAGAGGGGAGCACCCTCATGGACTGGGCTTTCAATGACAGTTTCATCGAGAAGTTCGCAGCTGCATTCAATCTGCCGCTCTATTTCTCCTGGTTGCAGGGTGGCATCGAGGGCGAAATGCTCAAGATGGACGCCTACTCCAAGCCTCACATGGTCGAAACTCCAGGCGGAATTATCTGCTTGGATCGGGATACCAGTCGGACATCACCGGCGACCCGCCGCCGGTTTCCTCAGCAAAGCGCCAGCCTGACAACACGCTGGTGTAGCTCCGCAGCCAAGATCGATGTAGGCCGTAGGGCCATCACCAATCAGGAACGCTTTCTCGGTACCAAGACCTTGTTCGTCACAGGTGAGCGCCGTGCTGAGTCGAGCAACCGCAGCAAATACAATCAGCTGGAACCTCACGCCGTCGACCGGCGCAAGGGTCGCCTCGGCCGGCACGTAGATGCTTGGCGACCGGTGCTGCACTACAGCGAAGAACAGGTGTGGGAGCTGCTTTCTCGTCACCGAGTGGAGGCACCTGTCCCCTATCGCTTGGGCTGGGGTCGCTTCAGCTGCATGACGTGCATCTAAGACTCCCCGAAGGTATGGGCCACCATCAAAAAATACTTCCCTGAGCGGGTTACCCCGATAGCCGGTTACGAGGACGAGTTTGGGTGCACTATCAGCCGGCAGAAAATCAACGTGGTGGATCTGTCGGCCACAGCGGAAGCGTTCGATATCACCGATCTGGACGCACTTGCCCAGGCGCGCCAGCGCGAGTACGTACTGCCGATATTCACGCCAGAGGGCAAAGCCTGGCAGTTGCCAGCTGGAGCATTCGTAACCGAAGGCTGCGGATCGGTTTAAAAAACTCCTCCGCGGATTTCTCCTGAACCGAAGCCGACCTCAGTTCCTTGGGATTTCCGATGCCTGCCGTACCTTGAATCCATCAGCTCCAGTGAGGAGCCGGATTCAAGCACGGAGCTTGTCATGCAGCTGTTCGATGTCGATCTGTTCTCTTCCGCTGGCGTCCAGGAGATGCCTGCCAATGTTGTTCGTGGGCCTGAGAAGACCCTGGCCGAGAAGATTGCCGGGGCGGTCGACGCTGTGAAGCGCGTCGTGCGGGCCGGCAAGCAGCCTGTTGTGGCGTGGAGTGGCGGCAAGGACTCAAGCGTTACGCTGAACATCGCGTTCACTGCAATTCGCGAGCTGGCCACCGAAGGTTTCGCGGTGCCGACCTTGAACGTCATGCACTCCGACACCCGCATGGAAAACCCGGTGATCCACTGCTACAACCAGAGCCAGATGCAGCAAATGCAGGCCTACGCGAAGGCTGCCGGCATCGAGTTGAAGGTGTGGGTAGCGAAGCCGGGCCTGAGCAATGACTACCTGGTTAGCTTGGTCGGTGGGCGCATCATCGCCAGCGTTGGCTCCAACGCCAAATGCCAGCAAATGACCAAAGCAGATCCACTGAAGCGAGTGAAGAAGGCAATCCTCAGGGATGTCGCGGCTCGCCTCGGCCGCAAGTGTGCTGATGACGATATCGTTTCGCTGATCGGTACCCGGTTCGATGAGTCTGTGCAGCGCGAGCGGAAAATGTCTGAGCGCGGCGAGAGCGCCTTTGAAGCTGTGAACCTCGCCGCCGGCGCTGGCGGGCACGACTGGGTACTCAGCCCAATCGCTGAAATGACCACCATGGACGTGTTCAGCTACATCGGCCAGGTGATAGCCGGTCGGATTGAGTGCTACGACCGCTTTAATCAGCTGGTTGAGATCTACCGCGACATGAATGGCGGGGACTGCATGGTGAACGTCTACCTGGCAGGGAAACAATCCGAACGCCCCGCGTGTGGCCATCGGACAGGCTGCTGGTCATGTACGCGCGTCTCTCGAGACTCGTCGGCCGAGAGCATGATTGCCAAGGAAGGCGGCGAGTACGACTGGCTCAAGCCCCTGAACGACTTGCGGAACTACATCAAGGCCCGCCACTTCGATCCGAGCGCTCGATGCTGGCTGGCGCGCACGATTGATAAGGAAACGGGGACGATAAAAATCGCTCCGAATTCCTACTCGCCGGCATTCACCAAAGAGCTGTTGGGAATCATGCTCACGATCCAGCTCGACGAGTTTGACGCCGCCCAGCAAGCCGGTATCAAACCGCGCTTCACGCTCCTGGATATCCAGCAACTGCTGGCGGTCGAGGCGCTTTGGGGCCGGTATGGATACCAGAAGCCGTTTACCGCAATGAGGGTGTTCCTGGAGGTCTACGAGCAAGGTGTTCGCTATGAGATCCCAGACATCGCGGCGCTGCCAAAGTACACCGAGGCAGACCTGCGCTACCCCGAGGTCGAGGTGCCGTTCTGTGATGATCAGTACCAGGGAATGTTCAACGGCCTGCGCAGTATTTCCCATGCTGCTGCCGATGCTGAGTTCCTGACCACAACACGCAGTGGCATGGTGGTCATGGACGTGGTGACCAGCAGCGGATTCGAGATCGATCGCGAAGGTGCAGAGCTGTTCGTGAACTTCGAGCTGGATAACGCCCTGTCCCGCGTGACCTTCGACCAGTCTCCGACTGCGGGGCTGCATTACCTGATGGGGTTGGGAACCATCGCGATCTACAAGGGCGACCATGGCGACTGGGATCGGATGATGCGGATGTCCAACCAGATTTTCAGAAGCGATCTTCAGCCCATCCTGCATGACCGCGCTGCGCTGATTGCCCGCCTGGGTGGTAGCTCACTGGGTCAGATCGATCTGTTCTGACCGTTCCGCTCGGCTACGCATTGGTCAGCTTGGGATTCTCGTTCCGAGCGGCATGATTCGGCTCGAACTCAACCCAGAGGATACATCCCATGCCGCGCCAGGCTCTGCTACTCGCTCTGCTCGCAATTCTCACCAGTGGCTGTACAAGCGCGCCGATACAAAACCAGGCGGTGCCTGCCGGGGTGAGGTCGGCTGCGATGATCGCGCCGGGTTGCATCCAGCTCGCTGATGGGTGGCACTGTCAGGAGTTGGTACCTGCCTCGAAAGCCGAGTCGATGGATCGCCAGCGAGTACCCGGCATTCTGTTGTAATTGACCATCCCTCTCAGCGAGGGATGGCGTGCCCGGCTGCGGCGTTCAGAACTGCATCGCACCGCCGATTCAGCAGGTCGTGCAGCAGCTCGGCATCATTGGCCGCATCCACGCAATCGCGGTGGATCGCCTTCTCCAAACTGCTCTTCAGCCAGTCACTGGTTCCTGGGTTGCTTAGTACCGCCTGAATTTCTTCGTTGATGGCCACTGTTCGACTTCTCCGTCCGAAAGGTGTTGTGTGCTCAGGGATTCACTGCCGGTGCACTGGGAAGGTTGCGGCTTTCCTGCGGAGCCATCGGTTGCCCCATCAGCTCAAACGCCGGTGAGATGAACTCGGCACCCATGGCCGCGGATAACGCCTCCAGCTCGAAGTCGGTTACCTGAAAGCTCCCCGGCCAGATCCTGATGAGCGCCGATTTTCGAGCGACAAGGAATTTCTCCTGTTTGAGCATGGCCTCGTTGACGGCGAGACGAACAGCCTCGGCAAGCGTATCGCGGCTCCTGAAGAAATGAGTCATGGAGGAAAACGCGCAGTCGATCGACACACCGTTGACGATCACCTGATTCGGCTTCAGGTCGATGACGACGCGATTCGCCACCACTTTCCGCTCCGTCCATTCAAGAAACCAGGCCCCGAGAGCGCCAGCAGCAGCGACGGTACCGGCGACTATCCAGTTTCCCTGGCTGGGCGCATCGAAAACCGGAAACACAGCAAATGAGCCCAGCAGCGTGATGGGCATAGCCCCTAACCCGAGCAGGCCTTTCGATAGAGCATTCATTGGAGGGGAACCCTTGATCGCTGATTTCGACCGATTATTCCACGCCGTCAGCGCCAGCAAGGCCGTAATCAGGTCGCAAAGCGGTCAGAAAACGTTTCCCTCGGATTTGGAAGATATGCCCCTGTACGACCCAGGCCAATCTGCTGTCCAGGTCGCCGGCGGGGGCTTCAGGGGGATGGAGTAGGCTGAGCTTTCGCCGCCGTGGACATATCAGACGCCCAGTCCCGGAGATAACCAGGGACGATGAGCTGGTGACGAGCTCTCGATCCCCCCGTGTAAAGGGCTGCAAAAGCCCTGCTCGCTGCAATGCGGTCACCAGGCCCTACCTGACTGAGCAAGTCTGGTGCGAGCATCACAGCGTCGATCTCTGAATTGCGTGCGTCCATGACCCGGCCGAGCTGTAGTGGGGCTGTCCCTGACGCATCGAGGTTGAGTAACGATGCCTCGAACTCTGATGAGCTATAGCCCTTACTGAGCATCCGGTCGATGCGCTGAAAGCTACTATTTTTGCTGCCCATGTCCGCCCGGAGATCATCCCAGTGGGTGTACCTGAAGAGCGCGCTGTGGGTTGGCCGCACCTGATCATGGAACAGGCCAATGCAATCGAGAATGAACCGGCGGAAGGTGTTGATTGCTCCAGGTAGCAAGCTGAAAGTCGCGCCAGCGCTCCCCAGGCGCTGAAACCATTCGAATAATCCCCACTCGGAATCAACCAGTATCGTCACGGCCCCGGAGGGAACCTCTGGCTTGTCGTAGTAGACAACCTTTGTCTCGATGCCGTTGTTGCCCTCGAGCGAAGCCAATTTCAGTATCGGGTGTTTGTCGATGAGGGGGTTTATGACTCCCTCGATCTGCCGGCCGGCGCGAATGGAGTGGGTGATCTCGTGCTTGCGGAGTGTGCTAGCCCGTTGGTAGTAGCTCCCATCCAGGCGCTGGCATGCGTCACCCAGGGTAATCACGGGCTGGGTACAGCGGTCGAGAAATACCGAGAGTGGCCAGCTCAGGTCGTGAGCTTCATCGACAATGATGTGGGTGAATTCCAGCCCTATGACCGCCTCATGAAGAAGGGTCATGTGCTTGATTCGGTGATAGCCGCGAAGCGGGAGCTGAAGGCGCTGATCGGTTGGTTCTATGGTCTGGTCCCACAGCCTTTGCGCATACCCTACCAGCACCAAGCGATCTACGGCATCGAGGGTAAGCCCTTTGGGGATGTGCTGCTCTGATAAGGCAAGGTCAGTGCTGTTGCAAAAGGAGGCAACCATCCTCGCGCAGGCCGTGGCTACTTGGGCCGGACTGAGCCTACTTATCGACCCGAAGCCTAACCGGGAAGCGATGTCTTCCGGGGTAACCTGGTGCCGAGCGGATGCCCGCTTGCCCGGCCTGTAATAACCGACACTTCGTTCAAGCACGTAGTTGGCGAGATCTCCGAACGTCATTCCTCTCACGTTCGCGGCTCCGATTCGCTGCATCAGGGCCTGGAGCTGCACCGCGGTGAACGCCAGCACGAGTGGTCGACATGATGAAAGCGAGTCCACCAAGCGTTCGATCATGTGGGTTTTGCCGGTACCAGCCAGGCCCTGGATATGGATGCTTTCATCAGGTTCGGCGTGGATAACGCGAAACGTCCGGCTCTGCTGGTTTGACAGAGAAATTATTTTCCCTGATGGGGTCTCGAACGAATGCTTGAGCGGGTTGAGCTTTTGGGTGTGCGCCGCACAGAAGTTGAAGTCCCAGTGGCCACCATTCAGGAATTGCTTCGCATCCAGCGTCTCCTCATCCAGGAAGCGCAGCCGCAGCCGAGGCATAAGCGCCAGCCCTCGCTCAAACAACTCTCGCTTAAATCGGCCAGCAATCAGGCTAGAAAAAGTACCAGGTGGATGCGTTTGGCTCAGTTCCGTTCCGACTGAGATCAACTCGGCCAGGGCCTTCTCAACGAGCATTTCGCTTTTCGGCTTTCCGTCCAGGGCCGGTAGATTCTGGATGACAGCCACCGAAGCCACTTGGGGCACGTCCCACTGCCCCAGTAGGACACGAGCAGAACTACTCGGATCAACCAAGATGTCGGCCTGTGAAGCCAGCAGTGGGATGTAAAGAACCGGGTCGCTCACACTTTTATCTCGGTGAAATGAACATCGTCGACCGCCACCAGCACTATCGCCGGCGGCGGGCCCAGCTATCCAGTGTATGCCAGGCCAGCCGAAGGTCACACTTTCTCAACGCCGGTACCAGTTGAGCTGGTAGCACCTGGCGTCCTCGGGAATCTGATCGGGTGGCCAGCGCAGGCAATCCAGATACAGACGCTCAGGTTTGCTCGGGCTGGGCCGAGTAGCCTGCACCAGGTAGGCCGACCCACCGGAAGTGAGGATGTAGTCGCCAGCGCTCAGGTCGTCAGCGCCATCGATGTACAGCTTGCATGGAGTGTAAGGTTGGCCGCGACTAGCCATATTCAGCGATCCTCAACTGCGGCGATGACATGGCCATCGGCGAAGGCCAGATCCAGCTTGCCTGCATCGCGAGCCTGCTGGGCACTGCTGATTATCTCCCCACCAGGGCCACGGACTAAGGCAAAGCCTCTCCCGAGCAGTGCAAGCGGATTTGTCTTGTCGTAGACCGTGCATGCAAGCTCCAGGCGCGAAATTTCCTTGGCGATCAGCGCCCTACTCAGGGAAGCCACCCTCGAAGCGGCAAACAGCCCCCTTTGGCGCTCAGCTACACACAGACCAGCCCCGAGCCTTGAAAATCGATCCTGCGCGAGCTGGAGGGCCATGCGCTGTTGACTGAGGAGGCGGTCTCGGCCTTTGTCGAGGCTGCTTTGCTGTTGCAACAGTTGCCGATGCTCCCCATGGAGCGTTTCGGTCACCCGCCGGCTGAAGGTGCTCCAAGCGCGATCCAGATGCGGGGCTTGCCCAGACACCAGGCGCAAGATCATGCCGTTGGCCCGCTCGACCTGAGCCCGAGCAGTTGAGGCCTCAGACATGAGCGCTGTTTTGATGAACCCGATGACCTTCGATGGTGTGTCGAACCGGCGGTGTGCCACGAGGTCAAGCACGCATTCGTCGATCTCGTGCCCAATGCCGGTGAATACCGGAACAGGCAACCGGCAGACCCAAGCCGCAAGGTTCGCGTCGTTGAGCCAGGCCAGATCGCTTTTCGCCCCACCCCCGCGGATGATGCATACGGCGTCGAATGGCTGCTGTTGATGTTGCTCATGAACCGTCCGCAACGCAGAGCGGATGCTGTCTGATGCATCACGCCCCTGGAACGTCGCTGAGAAATACTCGAAGCCGCACACCTCGGCCGCAGCCAACTGCTCTGCATCACGCCGAAAATCGGCCAGCCCAGCAGCCTCGTGCGGAGCCACAACCGCAACGCGCCAGAACCCCCCTGGAGAGGGAAGTCCCCGCTGTAGGTCGAACCACTGCCGCTCCTTCAGGGAGGCAATGATCTTCTGCATCTTGGCCTGCATGTCACCCAGCGTGTAGCTCGGGTCGATGCCGGTGACCATCAGGGAGAAGCCAAACTGAGGGGAAAAATCCGCCCTCACTTTCAGCAGGACGTTCATTCCTGCTTGAGGCAGGCCTCCGGTTGCCTGCTGCCACTCACCAAGTACCTTGCCGGCGACGTTCGCAAACATGGTGCACCGTGCTTTCGCGACCTCGGCTCCCTCACGCGACTCCAAGATGTCCATGTAGCAGTGGCCGTTCGGGCGGCGTTTGAAGTCGCTGAGTTCCGCAACAACCCAGCTGCTGTCTGGTACCGCAGCACGGACAGCCTTTTGGATCTGGGTAAGGTATGCGCTGAGAGTGAGGTGCTGCTCAACCGGATCAGGTGCGTTCACCGGACTGACCCTCTTCAGCGCCCAAGGTTGCCTGAACAACGCTCTCGATTCGGGTAAGCCGGTCGGCGCAGAACTTACGTGCATCCGCAAATTCGCGAGCAAGGGTCTCCAGCTCGTCGATGCTCACCTCATTGCGCTCCAGGCGCTTTACCGTCTGGTCGATGAAGGCGATGTTGGCTTCGTAGGTGTCTCGGCTCATGTGGGAAGTCCTGGGGAAGATGAGATCAATCAACGTGCCAATTGTCGCAGCTTCCCCAAAAGACCCAACCCTATCAGCCTTCAGGCTGAACCCACGTTGTCTGACCCTCTGGGATCACGCCCCGATTGCAGCCGTATTTGGACAGGTACAACACCCTGCTCTGCCGCAACCAGGCCTCAACGGTTGGAACGATCATCGCGGCATACTCGGCAAGGCTCGGGTGTTTCTTCCAGTCGCCATTGCCGATCGCGGATTCCAGCGAACGGTCATACCAGGCGTTGACCAGTTGCTCGACTCCAGCCAATTCTTCGCCGGCGGACGGTGCGGAATGGATCAGGTTATGCGCCTCGCGTTTCCTTTGCTCTCGGGTGGCATGTGCAGCTGGTAACGCTCCGAGGGAGAAAAGAGCGTCCTCAAAATTGAGGTGACGCTTCTCGTGAGTAGTCGAGTCCTCGACTACACCGGGGACGAAAGAAAAACGGCAGAGCTTGCAGTAGACCACGCCACTGTCCTTCCGCTCGTAGTGCTGCTCCAACGAGCGAGCGATCCACTTGCGAACTTCGTGATAGCTGCGTGCTTGAAGATGATGCTGCGCCATCAGGTTGAGGCGCTGCGCATGGCTCAGTCCTGGGTGAAGGGCCTTTGCCTGTTTGGCGAGCTTTTTGAGGTTTTCGATATCGCGGAGTGTGATTGGGTTTTGCATACGGCAGCCTCCAAAGGCTGATGCTCTGTGTCCACTTCGGAGCACCCTTGACATCCGCCCCGGCTTAACCGCCGGGGATTCCCTCTCCAGGACGCTCATGCCCGAGCGCAAGAATGTTTCTGGCCGCGTTCACGTCGCGGTCGTGAGTGACACCGCACTCACAGATCCATTCCCTTATTCCAAGCCCTGCGATACCTCTCGGCCTGCTGTCGGGCAATGCACCGCAACAGCTACAGGTTTGGGTGGTGTACGCCTCGTTCACTACCCTGAAGACGATGCCTGCGTGCGCGCATTTGTAGGCCAGCATCGTTTTCAGTTGACCCCAGCCGGCATCGAGCACCGACTTGGCCATCTTGGTTTTGACGAGTTTCTGCGGGCTGACATCGCCCACGATGATCGTGTTGCAGCGCTCGACCAGCGAGCGGCTGAATTTGTGCAAGGCATCCTTGCGCCGGTTGGCGATCTTCGCGTGGATCGCCCGCACGCGAGCCTTCTTGCTGGCCCGCTGGGCAATGGCCAGCTTGGACTCCAGGCCGCGGTAGAAACGGCCATTCTCCAGCCGCTGCCCGTCGCTACAGGTGGCAACGTCCTTCAGGCCCAGGTCGATGCCAACTGCCCCTTGGCCATTCAATAGCTGGGTATCCAGCTCGACGACGACATTGAAGTACCAGCGGCCTCGAGCGTCTTCGCTGAAGCTGCCGGAGCGGAAGCGGTACTGGCCTAACCCGTAGCTGTCCCAGACCTTGAAACAGTTGCCATTGTGGAACACCTGGCCGTTCTTCCAACTGGCAGCCCCTGTGTTGAACGGCACCCACCCCAGCGACCGCCGTGCACCACCAGACTTGCGCCAGTTCAGCCGCCTCTTACGAAACTGCTTGCGCCGGGTGACGTACTCAGCCGCGACACATTGCAGAGTCTGGCTGTGCAGGCCAAGTTCCTTACCTGCTCCCTTGGTGTACGGATGCAGATCAAAGGCGGATAGAAACACCCCACGCTCACGGATTGAGCGATGGCTGAGTTCGTTCAGGTAGTTCCAGACGAAATTCACGCTGCGTGCCATCTGCCGCAGCAGCGGCGCATGCTTGTCTCGAACGCGAACTTGGAGGGTTTTGGTGTGCTTCATGGCAATAGCGTGCCACAGAATCGGAATAACCCAAGGGCCGCTGCGCTACACACGCTATTCATTCACGGGCTGAACGCCGGGATTTTCCGCACAGCCTGGATAGGTGTTCCGTTGGTTTGTCGGTAGTGCTTTCGCTTTGCCAATGTGGACGGCAGGCACCTACCCGTGTGCCGAGGGGAATATCTCTGTCTCGATTGCGAACGTCAAGTGTGATGTCGAATTTCGCCCTGCTGGTTGAAATTTGAGCATCGCCGGGGGAGCGTTCCCAGACCGCCACGCCAGGACTTTATCCACAGGCTTACCCCCACTTTCAGGGGACAAACCTCGGACGAAAAAAATCCCGCTCAAGCGGGACTTATTCCTGGGCGCGACCTCATTCCAACAGCATGTGTTCGTCACGGCCCATAGGTTTGTGCAGAGAGACGCTTTCACCATCCATTTTGCCCTGAATGTACGCTCGGTACGCATCCATATCCAGTTTTCGGCGTTTCATCTTTGTGATCGGAACACCAGGATAATGTCTTTGGGTATAAGCGTGGATTGCCCGCTCCCCTTCTTCCGTAACGCCGGCAAATTCCTCTACTCGTTTATGTACGCCGATGATCCACGCTTCTGCATACAGCACTCCCGCTCTGCGCCTTTGCACTGTGCCCTGAATGCTGACCCCTGAGAGGTATTTTCTCTTGGAGTCTTTCAGTTGCCGGATAAGCACCTCATACGCATAGGCCGACATTTCAGCGCTACCGATTTCTCCAATAAAAATCAGCGACTGCCCGTCAGGCCCATAGCTGTAGAAACTCACACAGCCAAACGCCTTAGAGACAGTCATCGACAACATGCGAATCCATTGTGGCGGAACGCTTTTGGCTTTACCGATCCGCAGGGAGAATTCTTCCGCCTGGGTAGCACGCACATCGCCTACTTCCAGCTTGAACTTGTCCATAAGTTTGCGGGCTTGCCGCATTGCTGCTTCGGCCTCATGCGGGTTGCTGGATTTTGCGAGCGCAAAACATTTCTTGATTCTGCCTAGTGCGCGAGCGCGCTTATCCATGTCTGCAATTGCGCACTCACTCACCAGCCAATCCTCCGCTTCGCGACACGTTATTAAGCATGACGCTTCAGCGACATCCAATATCGCCCTGTATTCGGGTTGCTCAGCAAATATACTTGCTCCATCCCTTCAAACGAGGTGTCCAACTTTTTGACGCCCTCCCCGAAATAATCACCCAAACGCGACAATACTTTTTCCTGCTCTGATTGCGGATGATCTTTAAGTTCATCAAGAACCATCTTCAGCTCTGTGATAGCTGCGGTAAAAAACGTTCTTGCTCGCAACGCATCAGCCTGCCCGAGCGTTGACTCGTATTCACTAAGCACTACAGCCATCGCCATAGAACTTCGCTCACGCAACTTTGCACACTCTTGAGTCAGCACGATTGCAATTAGGAGATCATGACTGCCAGGAATGTCCGCATGCAGAACCTCTAATATTTCCTCAGACCACTCCTCGTCCCCAGGTAGGTTGTATCCATCGAGAGAAAAACTACCGCCAGCCCCGATCAACTCATTAACTCCGTACATAAAACATTTTCTCCGTAAATTTGTAGGTCACCGTAACGGCCCGCATTCATCCGCTTCGCGACACAAGGGGGGCATCTACCACACCCACCAATGTCTATTTTATGGAAGTGAGCCGCTTCACTGCTAATACGGTTAAGGCCCAGTCGTCTTGCTGGATTCTCGCCTCACTGCTAATAACCTCTGCACATATAAACCACTCTTCAAATGTCCCTCCGAGGGCTTTACCCCAGGGCAGACAGGAAGACTCACTGCTAATAGCTGGCCTACACCTGCCGTTTTGACTCGTAGCTGATGCGATTCATCAGGCAATAGTCGACAGTGTATCCATCTATCCGGGTAACGATTTCCCCAGTCAAATCGAGCAGAGCAGATGCCCCTGCGTAAAATCCAATTCCGCCGCTGGCATATTTTCCGCTCCGAATCTGGAATCCTTTGGCGTCAGTGATGGATACGCCGGATATTTCGTGCCATAGGAGAAATACACCCTCCCCGTACAGGCCGTCATCCCGCACTGAAAAAAGAACCTGCCGGAGTTGGCTCCCATGGGCAACGCCTATGAAATCGCCGTTTGGTAGCACCGGCGGGAATAACCTGCCGCCATCTCTTTTTCTAAACTCCAAATGTCACCGCCTGTTCATTGCCGTGTTTCGCCGGCTCTTTATGTTCGATATCACGCTGGTGACAACCAATGCTGACTTGATCGACAAGCTTACGCAGCAAGCGATGCCGGTAATGCACATGCCAGTGAAAATCATCCCGTGGATTGCTGATGTCCATGCTCCGAGGTATGGCAGGTTCGCGAAGATCATTCGCTAGGCCCTCCCCTTACGCTCGCAGATTTGCCAGCCAAGGCTTTCATCGCCGCCCGCAGTTTCGCGCAGTCGGTTTTCGCATCGCTGAGTACATACCTCGATCCGTAGTAGGTCAGCCAGGCGGTTGCTAACCCGGCACTCAATGCGCCGATTGATCCAAGCAGTAATTCCAGTTGTTCGCTCCCGAGCATGAGATTTACTCCCTCTCAATCCTGGCTGCTTACTCCAGCCCGCAAATTTGCGCTGTGCCAATGCTCCCACCATCGCAATCAATCCCAAGGATTTAGTGCGCTCCGAATCCGCTGCCCGCCCTCTCCCTGCCCGCAGGTGCTTGCTCACTTCCGTTACACCCCCTTCACCCGCTTCGCGACACAGGTTCAGGAAAACCACCCTCACACCACCTCGCTTGCTTATGGGAGTCTGACGGTTCACCTCACATAGAGAGAAAATCGCATTGGGGCTAGTTTCATGCGCGCCACTCTGAAAGGCCCGCGCAACGGGGCGTGTAGCGATATCCACGTCAGATGGTTGCCGCGAAGGGGTGTCGTCATCGCCAAAGGGGTGTCGTGAAGGGGTGTTGTGAAGGGGTGTTGCTGGCCTGAAACGCCCGCCCGCTAAGGCGTCGCGGCTATTCAGCCGGGTCAGTTTGCAGCAAACGGTACTGTGAAGAGGTGTCGTCATCGTCGAAGGGTGTCGTGAAGGGGTGTCGTGAAGAGGTGTTGTAGGTCGGAGCCCTTGATTTTGTTGGGCTCCACCATTTTTCGGCACAGTTCCCAGGCGACTCGCTTAGTCGGACGTTGCGGGGTAATCATGAGTGATGAACGCAGAAATCGAGCCGTCAACCACGCCAGCTTTCTTCACCGCAGGGACAAGCTGACGGCGGACTCGCTGAATGACCGAGCACGTTTCCCGGATCTCGGCGAGCTGGATTTCGTAGGCCCGAACGATGTTCTTCAAGGGCTCCTTGACGAATGAGAACGACGAGACCGGATACTTGCTTCCCTGACCCTTGTTGATTGTCCGGATGACCCGCGGTTTCTTGGCTTCGCCTTCCTTGAGCCTCGGCAAAATGACTTTCGCCCATTCGATGGTGACGGCATTCGGGCTGGATTGCCGGATACGGATCACGATCGGTATGTGCCCTGGCTTACCTGCGTGCAGTGAAAGGGCTGTCTGGAAGAAAGAGTCGCGCAGCTCCTCCGCTCGGCCGACAAGGCTGGAATAGACGCGATCAAGCTCCGCTACTGCTGGGTGCTTGGGGGCTTCAGAGGGTGAGTTCATATGTTGCTCCTTTGTGGATGGGAGCATTTTGCGGGTCGACAGAGAAGGCGTGGATCGTTTTCAGACGCTAAAACGTCCTGAAAACGAAGCCCAAAGCTTTCAGGAAGGCTGATTATTACGGTGCGTCGTCATCTGGTGACCGGGTGATGCAGATATAGCGCTTGGGATTCTTTGGATGTGGGGTTTCATGTGCTGCGGGGTCATTCGCGTCGTCATCTGACGCACTTCTTTTGTCATTTTTTGCTGGGAGCGGCATTCGAATGGGTAACGCCTTAGGTCTGGATATTGGTTACAGCAACGTGATTGGCGTTTTTGGCAGTGGGGATGGGCATCCGGAGTCGATTATTCGCCCCTCGCAGGCCGCTCCCTTGAGCGTTCTGCCTGGGGATTCTGGGTTACGCGCTGGTGAAGTAATCGTGGAGGTTGATGGAGCGCCCTGGGTGGCATTTGCCGCGCCCGGCCGTGTTCAGGATGGACGAGAACTGCACGAGGATTACACGTCTTCGCACGCCTATGAGGCCCTGTTTAAGGGAGCTCTGCTGCATGCTGCGGGTGATAAAGACGTGATTGACTGCTTAGTAACTGGCCTTCCTGTCTCGCAGGCTCGCGATAAGGCCTATGTGGAAGCCCTAGTAAAGCGTATGACTGGGACGCATCGCATTACGCCAAAGCGAGAGGTTACCGTTAAGCGAGTAGAGGTTGTTGCTCAGCCGATCGGGACTCTGACAGAGATCTACTGCAACTCAGATGCATCGGAAGTTATTGAGGAGTCAGTTTCGATCATTATCGATCCGGGATTTTTCAGTGTTGATTGGGTCGTATTTGACCATCGCGAGCTGGTAGTCAACTCCAGCAGCAGCAGCCTCAAGGCTATGTCTGTTGTACTTGAAGCGTGCAATGAAGAGATTGCGAAGGATCATGGCGGTATTCCTGGCGTAGAAAAGATTGAACATGCGCTCCAGTCGGGTAAGTCATACATCCTGATTTATGGCCGCAAGGTTGAACTTGCAGAATATCTAGAGCGTGCTGCCGAACGTGTTATCCCATCCGTTTTCACTGAGATTAAGCAAGGACTTCGATTCCTGAAGGGCCGTGCTATCGACTGTGTGATCCTCGGCGGCGGGGGAGCCTCATTGTATGAGCCATTTGCCAGAAAAGAATTTCCCGATGCATTGGTAGTCAAGCCCGTGAACAGCGTAAAAAGCAATGCCGAAGGTTTCTGGCATATCGCACGCTCTTAATTTAACGGGTGCGCAAGGACGCGCTAAGGAGGGAATGTGGATAAAACGATGAGACTACAATGTCGAGTCACGCCAGCGACACAAGAATTGCACGCGCATCTTGAAACTATTGACCCCGATTATCGGGGTAAAAGACTTGTTGCAATGGCAGCGCTATATCTAAGCATGATTAGTGCGACCGAAGATGCTAAAAGCAAGCAAGCAGATACTCAGCAAGATAATATTGTTGCTGATGACAAAAAGGAACAGGTCAGTAATGAGCCAGCCTCTCGTCCAGTTGCCAGCTGGATAAGGGGGGCAAATGTTTAATATCCGTATCAGTTCTTTTATTGCAGTATCTGCATGCATTGCCATAGGTACTTCAGTGAGCGCTAAAGCTAATGGCTTTTCATTAAAAGGAACGATGTGGGAGCGAGCGTCAATGGCCTCCGCATGCAAGCCGGACCCTCTGCTTCTATATTCACTAGCTCTAAAGGAATCTAAAACATCTGCCGGAAAAGGGATGATTGCACCACACCCGTTTGCGCTTCGCAATGAACCTAGTGGCGCTCTGTACCCTAATACCTACATGGATGCCAAGGCTGTACTCGGCAAATATATTGCCGAAGACATCCTCACCGACATAGGGATTATGCAAATAAACTATCGTTGGAACGGCAATAGAGTAGCGCGCCCGGAGTTTCTTCTTGACCCCGAGGTGAACATCCGCGTTGGTGCTCAGATACTTTGCGAGTCGATTGCTCAATATCCTGTCGATATGCAACTTGCTATTGGTGGGTACCATACACGAAACCCAAAGCGTGAACTTGACGCACGCGAGTATGCGAGTAATGTGCTCAGCATTTGGCGTTCACTACAGCGTTTAAAGTAAGGGCAGGGACATGCGAGTTAAGATCAACGCATCGATGATACAAATGGGCCTGCGCTGGCTGACATCTGGCTTGCGGGATTTCAATGTCATTCTCGCCGAGCAGCGCTTGACTCAAAGCGATATGGTTTGGCTTTCGTCTTTGAGCGCGAACCAGCGTCAGTTGAACGCTGTAGATGCCCTTCCCGTTTCTCTCTACCGTGTTCACTACAACACCCTGAAAGTCGGCAGGGGCTACCTGGACGATGAGGAGTTCAGGGAGATTGGCAACAAGATGGTCATGTTCATGGAGTTTTGTCATTTCTCCCGCGTCAACGAAACAAGCCCTATTCTGGCTGTAGGCCTCGACGATGTTGGGTATCGGGTGTTCGAGGCAGGATCTTTCGACTCTCGCATGATGCTGGTGAGCCGCGGCGGGTTCTCGATTGGCACCAGGTGCAACCTCAGGAAGCTGAGGATGAACTTATCATCGCCAGATGATCAACTGAGAGACGTGACCACCGTATTGCTTGGCGACCTTCGGTACTTCCTGAAGCCTGGCGTAAGTGGCATAGGCCGGGTTAAAGACTATCCGTCTACGATGCCCCTCGATGTGGTTGCGACCGAGTTGCTTCAGCAGAAGCTACAGCCGAAGCTGGTCGCGCAATGGACAGGATTGAATGCAGACGAGGTAGTTCGGATGAAGCGCTCCTTGCTACGGGATACCCCCCTTGTCCAGTCCCAAAGCGGGCGCATACAGGCACCGAATAAGACACTGGCTGAAAGCCCTCTTCACAGCCTGCTCTACCTCACTGTGTACAGGCTGCTCGCCGACAATCCTCTTCGGCGGACGAATGCTCGCGCGGTGGTTGCGGCTCATCGTGAGTATGTGGAGCTGTGTAAAGCGGTTGGCGTCGAGGCCAGCGATATGATCTCCCCTTCCAATGGCTACCAGCTCAGCAACGCAATGAAGACCGGAGACATCACTCTCACCCCATGCAGCAAGTGCAAGGAGATCAATGCTCGTTACGCGCTCAAGCCCGGCCGATGCATCTGGTGCAACCACTGAACATCCTCTGCCAGGCCCGTAGCCAGGCGGCATGCCAAGCGGACGACTTGGGTTATGGGTGAGATGCTGTAGGGTCGGAAGCATGCAAAGGCGAAAAGTGACCTTTAGGCTTTACCCCAATGTCAGCCAGCAAGAACGGCTGGACGGCTGGGTGCGCCTGCACGCCGAACTGTACAACGCTGCGCTTCAGGAGCGCATCGAGGCGTACCGCAAAGCTGGTATCAGTATCAGCTACTACGACCAACAGAACACGTTACCCGTCATAAAACAGTTTCGGCCGGAGCTGGTCGAGCTGGGTAGTCATGCCCTGCAAGAGACCCTGCGCCGACTGGATCGAGCCTTTCAGGCGTTCTTTCGCCGGGTCAAAGCTGGCCAGTCACCGGGATTTCCCCGCTTCAAATCCAGCGCCCGCTACTCGGGCTTCTCCTACCCCGATCCAGCCGGCTGGAAGCTCCAGCAGCTCGGCCAGCGCGGCGGCACGTTGCGGCTGGGCAGCGGCAAGGGCGCGATGATGATTCGTCTGCGGGGCCGCCACCGTTTCGCCGATTTCACGCCGAATGACCTGACCCTCAGCCGCCGCCGCAATCACGCCACCGGCCAAGATCAGTGGTATGCCTCGATCACCCTACGGGTGCCCGAGTCCGCCTGTCGGCGTGAGCGAACAGGCGACGATGCAATTGGTATCGACCTGGGCGTCAGTCACTGGGCCAACTTTGATGATGGCAGCCAGATCGAAAACCCCCGCTGGCTGCGCGAGGCGCTGCCCCAGTTGGCCAACCTGCAACGACAACGCGCCAGAAGGAAGCGGGGTTCGCACCGCTATCGGCTGCTAAGCCAGGAAATCATCCGTCTGCACCAGCGCATTGCAGATGGACGGCGCGACTTCCTGCATAAACAAACGACTTCCCTGGTGCAGCGCTGCGCCCTGATCGCCACGGAAGAACTGCAACCCCAGAACATGAGCCGCAGCGCTAAGGGCACGGTTGAGAAACCGGGCCGTCGCGTGCGGCAAAAGGCTGGACTGAACCGGGAAATTCTCTCGGCCGGCTTCAGCATGGCGCATCAGATGCTCACCTACAAAGCGCACGAAGCTGGTTCCGTTTTGCATCTGTCCGATACGCGCCGATTAAAACCCTCGCAGCGCTGTTCAGCCTGCTGGGCCATCGTGCCCAAACTGCTCAGTGAGCGCATGCACCGCTGTGCCTGTGGCTGCGTGCTGCCGAGGGATCAGAACAGCGCCAGGGTCGTACTGCTCGACGCCTGGATACTGCAAGACACGCCTGGGACGGGCGTGACGGCGAGACTCAAGCCGCTGTCCGCGCAAGCGGTCAAGCCCAAGTCAACGACCCGCGAAATTCCGACGACAACCGCACATGCGGTTTAGTGGCGGAAGAGTTCATTGGTGAACGAGATGCGAAACGACAAAGTTGAGTGCCAGTGCTGCAAGAAAATGATGGTCCCGAAGGTGGTCACTAGCGCCCCCTTCTACATCAGCGGCGTCCCCGTTGGTGGCCGGGACCCGGAGTCTTCGGTTTGTCCGTTTTGCCTGTCGCCCAAGTGGATGCTGACTGAGCAGCAGGTTCTCACTGGAGCAAAAGCGAATGCTGAGTTTTTTGGCATCATGGTGTTGCTTCTGATCAACATCGTCGTGTTCGCCCGCTTGGGTGCCGAGGCGTTGGGCGTGAGCCTTGGCCTGTCTGTTTTGATGTTCCTGTTGCGGGAGCGAATTGCCATCGCGGTGAAGGGTTGGCTGGCCGAACTCTTCAAGGGATGAATTGGGCAGTCGATAGAGAGAAAGGTTTCGTTGTGCGCCAGGCTCGCCCGCAGTCGCGAAGGTGAGGTGTCTACCCATCCAGGGAGAGGCCTGCCCTAGCCAGTTCCTGCCATTACGTAGATTCGCTTGGGTTTACAGCGCGCTGTGAGATTCTTAGGGTAAGAACTTTCGAGGGGTGAACGAGATGCGAAACGACAAGGCTGAGTGCCAATGCTGCAAGAAAATGATGGTTCCACGTGTGGTTATGGAGCGATCGATTTATGTCGATGGTGTGCAGGTCGGGGGTGAGAAGCCTCTCAAAAGCATCTGCCCCTTCTGTTTGAGCGAGGAGTGGAATGGGATGCCTCGGAAAAGCGGGCTTGCTCGCTTGCGTCGTGATGCCATTCTTGGGCTTCGAGCGATTTCTTTGGAGCTGACTATCATTGGTGGAATCGCCCTCTTTTTCGCTGTCATGGCGATCTACCGATTTGTCTTTGTCGGCTTCAACTAAAAAGGGGCTATAAAGCCCCTTTTTTACTCATTCGATTGACGGTCTCCTCGGTCCGCTGGCCTGTTTGGGTTGTTCAGCATTTTCAATTGCCGCAGGTCTAAAGTTTTTGGGCAGGGGATTGTGACGATTGCCCGCAGCGACAGTTTCCACAACCGGCCGGTCAGCAGATGTTCCATCACTTCCTGCTGCCTGGTACGTCAATGAAGCATGGACGCCCTTCGCATAGTCTTCATCCCCGCCAGACGCGATCATGGCTTCCGAGTAGGTGTGGTAGGAGGACCACTGATAAATATCAGAGTCCGTTGGCATGCCTGCCCGGCTAGCTGCTCGAAGTGCGGCTTGGCTATCTGTCAGCCCCAGTTGCTGCCCTTCAGAAACGTCATTGCTGAATTGTGTGTTCTCGTTGCCAGCCAGGAAGTTCGTAAGCGTTTTGCCGCCCGACTGGATGCTCTGAACCGCCGATGCGGCCTTGATCATCAAGCCCTTATCATCGTAGTTCTTACCGAAGGTCGATAGTTGCTGCGCGGCCTCTGAATCTGCCGCCCCTCTAACATCCTCACTGTTGCGAGCATGCGCGAGTTGTGGGGCTAGGCTGTTCTCCGCATGACGGTTTCCGACAAGCTCAGCACCTTGGTCTTCAGCCGCTTCCTTAGCAGAAATGTTCATGTCCTGAGCACCTGCATATGCGTCACTGTTACCCTGCCATCTTGAATTGAACTCGCCTTGCAAACCTGAGTTCCCGGCCGTTGCTGCGCCGGCTTTGTCTGCTATGTTTGCAAACTCTCCCGCATTACCCTGAGCTACGTTGAAGTCGAATGGATTGAATTGGCTCATGACCAATTCGCCGAGCCTGCCTTGCTGGTTAATCGCCCGGATTGCCGCCATCGCCCTCTGCTCGTCCGTATTCGACGACATATCTTTGATGCTTTGGCTATTAAATGCTTCAGCGAAGAGCTTTTTCCCTTCATCAGTTGCACCAGCCATGCGCTGAAGTTCTAAGCCAGACTCTGCTCGAGATACCCCGCCTCTCGATAGCGACTTGATCGCTGCATCGCGAAGATTGAGGCCTTGACTTGCCCTGATGGTGTCTTGCTGAGAAGCCGCTTGGCTGTACGTATTCTGTGCCTGTAGAGCTTCAGTGCGGCTTTGATTTATCTGATCAGTGTTGCTAACACTACTTTGGGCCATCGACGAGTCACGGAAGGCATCACCGGTGGCAAATGTCAGGTCACGGGTGTTAGCGCTCTCCACGGAAGAACTTAACTGCGAGAGAGATTTTTCGGCAGTTCGACGCTCTGTGCCGCTCATTTCGGAAAGCGACTTGCCATCACTGGTTTTGAGGTTGGCCATGATGCCTTTCAGGCCGGCTTGCCCACCAAGCGCTGAGGCTGCGGTTGCCATGTTTATCGACGACTCAGAGAAACCACTGCTTCGAAGATTCTCAACTGCCTGGTTATAGGAAGAGCTTTGCTTGAGAGCATCGCTAGCTTTGATGCTTTCGCCCATTTGCGTCATCGCTTCGCGCCCCGTACTCGTCGAGGCTAGTTGCTGGCCTGCCGCTGAGAGGTTGCTCTGGTACTGGCTCGTGGCCGTTTGCGAGGCGGTTTGGGCGCTCTGAAGGACTGCACTCGCAGCTTGGTCGCCGGTTATCGTCTCAGCAAGCTGCGGCGATCCCGTTCTGCTCACCCCGGAGCTTACCTGGTCGGAAGTAAACGAGGCATTTTGACTGAGAACAGGTGCGCTATCCTGGGCCCGAGGATTCACGTCTTCGGACTTGAATTTGTCGCCTGCCGTCATTTGGCTCATGACGCTGTTGGCAACCATGGCAGAGCCGGAAACGATGAACAGTGCCAATGGAGGCACGGACGCCGCAAGCAGACCGCCAATACCCAGTGCCTTGCCGATGGCTTTGTCTATGTCCATGAGTTGGAGCATTGCGAAACCAGAACCTGTGGGGTCGTAGCCGTTGAATACGGCTTCCATCTGGGAGCCTGCATACCAGAGGGTAAAAGCATTCACGATACTCAACAGCGGCATCCACAAACCCACCGCCAGCGGCAACACGAGATACTTGCCGAGGATAGAAAGGCCAGGCCCACCCAGGAGCAAAGCAAAGGCCATGAACGGCGTCATCGCATAGAGCATGCCCTCGAAGAAGGCGATCATCGGTCTCATGTAGTGTTTGAAGCTGTCGCCCTTCCCCGCCCATTGAATTTCTTGCTGGTTGAGCGATTCGCGAAGAGCCATTGCGGCTCTTTGCTCTTGCCAATGGTTCATGGCATCGACACGGGAATCGTTGAAAATCGGCGCAATTAGCGAAGTCAAAACGTAGTCCTGAGCCGACTTGCTACTCAGTGCGAGGCTCTGAATAGCTTGGTCAGTAGCGGCTTGAACCTGGATACCGCTGGTCATGCGGTTGGTCTTGGCCTCTTCGCTGAACCCTTTCTGGAGAATGTCCTCTAGCACGTCTGTATAGACGTTCTGCAAATGGGCGTTGAGAAACGACCGCGCCTCTGCACAGCTTTTCATGGTGCCGGCGGTACCGTCATAGACGTAGATGAACATCGATGAGTTCTGGTTTGACAGCACCTCCGCCCAGCCAGGCGATCGGTACAGGTCGGTCAAGGTCTTATCCGTTCTCAGCGCCACGGGGTTCAGTGAACAGAATGTCATGTACTCGTTCACCGATCGGGGCAGATCCCACCCGTCCGCTTTTCGGTAGTTTTGGAAGCCGTCCAGTGCCATCGGGTTCCGAAGAGCGTCGCGCACTTTCGACAATGTGCTCAGACTCGAGAACAGCCCGTAGTCGGTCATGCTTGGAGTAGAAAATGCCTGCTCCGCGGTTTTTGTAATGCCGTAGGCCACCGTTGAGATGACTGAGCCGACAAAGGCAGGGCCAAGAGGCACGTTGTCCACCACCCGCACCTGCGACGACACCGTATCCTCGATAACAGTGGTGGCTGTAGGGCCGTAGAACATCATGTAAAGGACGAGCACAAGGCCCGCCTTTCCGAAGGTAATGGCCTGGTTATTGAAAACAGCTTGGAACGCCAACAGAAATAAGCCTATCAGCGCGCCAATACGGGCAAGGTCTTCTGCGTCACCGCTGCCTGTGATCATTGCGCAGGCATTGAGCATGATCTCAAGGAACTCGGCGCTGCCTGTCGTGTAGATAGTGAAGTCCATGGATATCTCCGTTACGCGCCTGCGTTATCGTTGATGGTTCCCTGTGGCAGGGTTCCATTATCAAACACAGGGGCCATCTGGAGCATTTTCTCGGCTTGGCCATCGGCATCTTTGCCTTGCATTGCTTCCTCGATGTACGAGCGGTATTCATCCATGAGCTCACCCTTGGTAGCCCGCAGGTCCTCAATCACCTTCCCTGCATCCGCCATATTCAGGCTGGTCAGGCCTTTCTCTGTATGCCCAAGCAGCTGATAAATCAGGCTCATCGAAGCATCAGCAGCAATTTTCTTGGCGAACTGGTTCAGATAGTCATAACCGGATTGAGCCCCTGCCTTCTGGGTGATCTTCATCAAATTCACCCCTACTCGGCTTGATGCGAGGTATGCAATCCGGTTTCCGTCAGCAGCGGTTGCAGTGCCGTTCGCAAAACGCTCAAGGATTCCGTTGTTTTGAAGATCCTCTAGGATTCGAGTCTCGAGGCCCTTGAAGCTGGTGAGAGTTCGGATGTTCGGGTCTGAGCAGTCCGGGTCATCCTGGTCGCACTGGTAGACCTTGACATCAAGGTTGGCCGAGCCCTCAACAAGAATCTTCAGACCTTCGCCGGTGATCAGCTTCGGCATGGGATGCGCAGCGAAGTTTTTCCCCCCGCTGGCGTCGTTGGTGAGCGACACGTTGTAGCTGCCGACCATCGACATGATGAATTCCGCGTTTTCGTCGCTGCCGAATAGGATCTGCGACTGGAGGCCAGACTTCATCATGGCGCACCACAGAACATTCCCTGTGTTCTCACATTGAACGGCCTTACCAGAGGCAGCAATCCGGTTGGCTGGTGAGTCTTCTTTGGTGGATTTCGCGGTAAAGAAGTCAGATGAGACGTTCGACCCGAAGGCCGTCATCGCGGATTTGAAGTCGGTGCTTTCTTCGTATGCCTTTTTGGCATTCGTAACCAACCCACTCGCCAGCTGGCAGCTGTTGGAAAACATTTGATTGAGCGCCTGGATCTTGTTGGCCAGGTTGCGGATCACACCACCTGTCTGAGCGTCCATCGCATCGAGGGCCAACTCAAAGGCAAAGCCCGAAACAATGCCAGCCGCGTTCGACGCCACATTCCTCATGAGCGCTACAAACTCTTCGCCGTTGATAAAGGAGAACGAGCCGCTGTAAAGGTTGATCCCCCCGCATCCACCCTTTGCGCTTGGCGGGGTAATGCTGATGAGGTTGGCGGTGGATATCCGATTCCGAAGGACAACGGACCCGCCGGTAATAACGCCGCGTGTGGCTGTTTTATATGCCCCTGGACTGGTGACGTTGATCATGCCGCTGAACATTTCATTGACCTGCTGTTGAATGTTCGCGTGAGCCCCGAAGGGCACCATCAGCGCTACAGCAAGGGCGATCGGTTTGATTTTCACTGGGCACCTCCGTTGTCTTTTTGAAAGGCGCGACGAGCTTCATCGCGCATCCGATTCACGAATTCGTTAGGGTTTTTTGTTGCGTCGGGCGGTGCGTCAGCCAGTTTCGTGGCGTCGATCAAACCCATGGTGTTAAGGCGGGATGTAGCGTTGTATTCCTGATCGGAAATCAGCCCTGCTTCATTCGCTGCCATTAAAATCCGAGTGGTTGCCGTCTCCATTGAGACGGTGCTGAAGCTGACGATCTTCACGTCATTCGGAGGGATGACTAGGGCCAGCGCAGGCGAGGTGATGATGCCCAGCTGCTCTGCGAGCCCAGTGTCGTACTGTGTGTTTGGGTATTTGCCGCCAGGAAGGGGGGCCCCATCCATCGAGACGGGCATGACAGTAAACCCGTACCTGAACTCGAGAGCAGAGACCGCTGCCTGGGCCTGTTCGCACAGAATGCAGTCGTTACCGTTGTAGAAGAACATCAGCGCAGAGCTGCCAGCGATGAGCTTCAACAGGGTTTCTTTCTGCTTGCCGGCCGCAGTTGCCAAAGCATCTGAGGCGGCGTTGGAAGCCGGATAACGCATGTCCTCATCGAGCAGTGGATCATTTCGGATTACGTCAGCTGAGCGGCGTGAGAATCGCTCGGCCTTGTCCATCATGATTCGGTTGGCCCAAAAATATGCACTCACGTTCTCTTTGGTAGGGTTATCCATTGCTGCGTCACGCAGTTTCGGAAGCATCTCCCGAATCCACGCCACGCTGCCGGTCGGGGGCAGCTCGGGCGCGGCTGGTTCGGAGGCTTCCCTTTCGGCTTGAGGTGGGGCCGCTGGAACCGGCGCGGGCTCGAGTTTTTCGGGTTCCTGTTCAGGAGGCGGATCTTCGTACCAGAACCAGCCGCGCTCTTTGTCCTGGTAGAACGAAGAACCAGCAACCTGGGGCGTTTTTGACTCGGCGGGCTTGGTCTCTCCCGCAAGGGAAGTGCTGCTTATAGCGGCAGCAAGCAACAAGATGGGAAATTTTAGGGGCGTCATGAGTCCGTCTGGCCAAGATGGGGATGCTCGAATTGTGAGCGTTGGCCAACAGGAGGGGGCGCGTTTTCAGGCGCTTTTACGGTCGGAAAAAGAGGGGGAAGTTGAGAAGGCCAGAGGCCTATCGCTGTGCGCGATAGACCTCGTGGCCTAGGAAGCCGAGGGAACCACGTTCACGAAGAACGTCATTCCAGTCGACACCTTTGGAGCCGTCAGGGATGGGCATGTCGGGCAACATTATCTGTGCCTTGATCCCCATTTCCCACAGACGTTTTTTCAAGGTCAATGCCGCTTTCTGGCCACCCTCCTTGCGGTCCTTGTCAGCCCAGATTCGGACTGCTTTGGTGCAGGCTGGTGGTACGAAGTTCTCCAACAAGTAGGAATTCACCAAGGGCCATACTGGTATACCCATGGCTGTTTCTACCGACAGAGCTGTTTCCAATCCTTCGGATACATCCAAGACTTCTCCTGGATGCGATGTTGGCACCGCACAACCGGGAAGCTTGCGGTTGCTGGGAATTGGAAACATTTTTTTCGGCTCCGCGAGATCGGCTTTCTCACCCTTCATCGTCAGGTAGTGACGGTTGATGGTCACAGCCTGGCCTTCAGGATCGATGAGCGTACACACTATCCCTGGATGCTTAGAACGCTTGCCGGCTTTGTCCTTGTAGGTCAATTCCGGGTGAAAGCGAACGTAGCGGCTCAGCTCTGGTCGATCCCAAGCAAGAATGCCTCGGGAGCGAAGATAGAGCCTTGCTGGTTCCGCTGATGGGTCTGTGAGAGGAACGGTTCCCTTCCACAGGTTGCGCATAGCTTCACGCAGCCAATCGTCTGAAGCCTCTGGTTTTGCTGGGGCTCGCTCCTTTCGGATTACAACGCTTGGGATAAATCCATCAGCGGTGCGTCCATACGGGTCTTTGACCCGGAGCAATGCTCCAACCTCCTGTAAAGCATGGTGAAAGCTCCAGCGGTTGACCCACATCAGCAAGGCTATGCCATCAGCCTTGACTCCGCAGGTACGGCAGATACCACCGCTCGACGATCCAGCCGTCTTGCGGAAAATCTTAAACCCGTCTTCCCCACCATGCACCGGACATGGAACCCCACGTCCTGCTTTTTTGTGTGCCGGCACCAATGAAGATGCGAGGCTTGCGTAAATGTCATGCCAGCGGCCATCAGCGGCTACCAGCACATCTTGTTTCTCTGGGGCGTAATTGCCTTCTGAGTCTTTGGACATGGGTACCTCCGTTTGGTTGAGATGCGCCCCGAAGGGCGCATTGCTGGCTATTTCACGATCTTGATTTCCCAGGAGTTGCGGTAGGTATCAACCCACTCCTGTTCTTTCTTACCGTCGACAACGACCTCTTTGAGCACACTCACGGCGGTTTTGCCAAGGAATGTCAGCGAGATATTGTCACCTTGTTGCGCTCCAGATTTGCGTAGCTGAGCGTTGAGCTCGATTCCCCAAACCAGGTGTTCACCGATACGCAAGAAGAACGACTTTCCGTTCTTCTTGAGAAACCGATAGTGGGCGAAACCTGAACCGCGGTATTCGCCGGTAACAGACCTGCCAGCAACGCCTTGGAAATTGAGTTCAGGTGCGCGCTCATCTTGATCTTCATCGCTTTGGGCGACTTGGATCTCTTGAGCTGTTTCTTGATGCGCGGGCTGGGATTCGCGAGGGATGAACTCCCCTTTGATCTCGCCCTGCTCTTGGTTCTCGATCGATGCAACCTGGTTGCGGCCTTCCGGCCGGTACAGTTTGTTGATCACCACCGGTTCAAGCGCCTGGTGCATCGTTTCATTGGTTTCTGGCTCGGGAAGCTTATGGGCCAGGCGCTCTGAAACAATGCATAGCCCTTGTGGCAGTCGGAGATAGCTTGGAACATCGAAGTCAACACGGATCATTTCTCTTCTCCCTGGCGACGCAGGTAGGAGGGAATGTAGTAGTTGTCATAATCGACGCTGCTACACCAACGGGCGTTGGGTAAGGTCTTGGTTGCTTGAGGAGCCGAAGCCTTCAGACAACCGCGTAGGTAGCTCAGAACACCACGCAGGATCTGCTCAGCATTCAGGATCACCACAGCGAGGAACACGCAGAGTGTCAAAGGCAAAACATGCTTTGCAAACTGCGGTGCGTATACAGCTCCCAACATAGCAACGAGGAAGCCAAACGCGGTCAGCACTTTAACTTTGAGGGTTGTAGATGCCATTTTCAGTTCTCCATTTTTTTAGAACGGAGAACGCCCTAACGGGAGTTCCCCGTCAGGGTTTTTTTGACACAAAAAAAGGAAGCCAAATGGCTTCCTTTTTTGATCGGCGCTACGCGAACGTAGGCTTGGTTTTTAAGCTGATAAGCTCAGCTTGGCTTGCTCCCAGACGCATACACGTCTTGGGTACCAGTGGCAGCAGCATGCTGTCACTTAGGGTCAATGGCCTCCAGGAGGCAAATTCTTAATCGACCTTGGCCGATGAGTGCCGCAATTCTCGCCGCCATTTCACTCTGTCGTCAACCAGAAAAACGCACCTCAAATTCCGACGCTATTCGTGCGTGAAATCGAAATCCAGAGGCTCCGCAAGCTGGTGCAATAGTCCGGCCACCAACATCCGGAGAAACCGCTAATGGCGACCACTCAACCACAACCGACGAAATACCAATACTCCAAGCCATCCCTCAAAGGAAAGATGGTACTGAACACTGAGCAGGCGAAGTTCTTCGCCGGCAACCGTTTCGATAGCCTCATGACGGCTCTTTTTATCATCGACGTTACGTCCCGCAAGCTGGCCAAAAACCTCAAGACCTTTGATCACAAAGCGGTGGTTGATGCGGTCTCGAAGAAAATCGAGCGCATGGAAGTAGCCGTGCGTGACGAGTCTGAGCGGATGGACACGCTTTTGAAGAGTCTGGGAATCAAAGAGCTTGCAGGGTACAGCTCACCACTGACTCGCGAATTCGAAATCACCAGCCCAGAAATCAAGCGGATGAGCAGCCTGCTTCAGGCATTTGACCACCTGATTATCCAGGTCGATACCGCCTGGCTGCATGAGAAAATCGATAGCTCGGAAGCTGAGGAATTTCGTGCAAACAAGAGCAACCAAATGGCCCGGCTGATCCGCTCACTCGTTGGCCTCGGTCAGAGCGCGCGAGCAAAGGCATACGCCAGCAAAGTTGCAGAGCTCCAAGAAGATATCGAAAAGGCAGAAGCCAAAGTGAGCGCCGAGAAGGAGGAGCGCGAGGCTGCGGGTCACATTGAGCCTGAGGGCAATGCAGACCCTCTCGATTCGCTTCCCGAAGAAGCGGTTGCTTGATAGCGCCAGTAATGAAAACGCCCCGCATTGCGGGGCGTTTTGCTTAGGAGAGTCATTATGCTTGATGATCTTACGTCAACACCGGCAAGAACCAGTAGAAGACGCAGACAAGCGACGGATCAGCCTCCTCCACGCGAAGCCACCCCACTGTGGACAGAAGAGCTGGCCACCGACGAGTCACTTGAAGCGCCGCCAGAGGCAGTATTTTGGGATACGGTCGCGATCATCTCTGTCACTGCTGCTGTTCTTGTTGGGGTGGCGATAGGTGTTCCTCTCGGGGTCTATCTTCATGGCACGTTGTAGATCCATCATCGCCTCGGCGCTTCAGCTTTTCGACATGCCGCCTTGCAGCCCAATACCCCCCCTTGATTCTGCGCTCGCTCAGCGCCCGACAAATTGACACCACATGGCCCCGAGTAAAAACCGGGGCTTTGTAGGACTGGATTTTACGAATCGCGCCCCAAATGCTGTAGACCCGCTCAGGCATTCCATAGGTGAAACTGGCCTGCCCTGCCATCACTGCGTAGCTGTGGATTTTCTGAGAGTGGACTCCGGTGACCTTCTGAACTGCCTTCACGTGCGCGTAGTTCTGCATCAGCGGGTTTTGCACGCGATATTTCCTTCGGCCGACGATCTGCAACCAGCTCTCGGGGGCTTCTGGGTAGGTAATGATCTTCCCCTTGAAACACTTCGTTTCCAGGACAAAGATCCCGTAGCGCGACACGATGATGTGGTCAACCTGTGTTGACTCTCCCCTTGTCTTGCCACGATAGATCGCGTTGGCGAACACCTTGTATTCGCCACTGAGGCATAGGCGGAGCATGAAGTTCACCTTGTACTCCCCCCACCACCCTCGGTAGGCAGGGAATTCAAGTAGACGAACGTGGGCGATGCCCGCGAGAACCCCCAGAATCAAAACCGGGGGCAGGTACAGCATTAGAAAGTCATTCATCAATTTTGCACGAGATATCCCGGCCCTCAGACCAAGGGATAGCGCGGCACGCTCAGCGTACCTCTGCTCTCGCTGCCTCCTTTTGGGATTGAGGGCTATCGGTTTGGATGTGGGAATAGGCGTAGCCATCGGCCCGCTGAATCAGGGTGAAATGGCGATGGTGGACGCCCTGAACCACGCCATCAGACGTCTGGATGTTGAAGCTGCCGGTCTTGCGCACGGCGACTCGCCCCAGGTGAGTGCCGGCCTTTTTGCCGGTCGGCACCTCGGCGCGCACCTGATCGCCGGTCTGGAAGCCGAAGTGGCGTTTCTGCCGAGTCAGGTAACCCCTCGGAAAGCCATGTGTGGTCAGCCGAGTGCGCTGGTAGTCGCCCCGCCCGGTGGCCTTAATCGCCAGCGTGGGGCGTTGCCAGTGCTCGATGGCCCTGATCTCGCCGACACAGGCGGCATCAAGGGCATGTGTTTTCGGAAGATCAAGGCGTCGGCGGTTGTACTTGGTTTGCGCCCCGGTGCCCGTGGTGACCGACAGGCCGGTATCCAGCAGGCCACGGAACAGGGCATTGCGGGTGGCGTTGACGGCGGCGGCATCCCGAAGTGGAGCTTTGGCTTTCGCCTTGATTCGGGCCAGCAGCTCTGGCCTGGCCTTCAGGAACACCTCGACTGGCTGGTTGCCCTTGCGCTGATTACAGGGCCGGCAGGCCAGGGTCAGGTTGGGCACCCGGTCGCTGCCGCCGGCACTGCGCGGAACGATGTGCTCGATCTCCAGCGGCGTATTTTCAGCGTCGCAGTAGGCGCAGCAGCGGCCCCACTTCTCCAGCAGGTATTCACGCACCTCGTAGCCGGCCAACTCGCCCTGCTGGTATTGGACGCCGCTGATCTCCGGGTTCTGTATGGCCTGCATGTCGAACTTGACCCGCTCGACTGCCAGATCGCTGATCGGAGCCCAGTTACGCATCCTCCCGACCCAGCCCAGCGTGGTGTCCAACCGGTGGCGCAAGCTTGGCGGCAGCCAGCCTTCCGGCCGGGTGCGGTTGTCGAAGCGCGGGGCGCGGTGGCGCAGGTTCTGACCACGGCGGCGACGGCGAAACGCCGCCCGCTGCTGCATGGCCTGGCGAATCGCTGCGCCCCGATGGGCCAATTCCATCAGTGAGAGAACAGACACCCGCTGGCCCTTCTGGCGTACCAAGGCAATGCCAGTGAATTTGCTGCCCGGATCGAACTTGAGCGTCAGCGATTGCAGCGCGCTATCGGCCTGCCGCCGATCCACCAGACGGATCACGAACGGCACCTGCCGGTGTATGCGGGCGCGACCGCGCTCCAGCAACAATCGCGCTCGCTTCTCGCTGCATGGCATCAACGGCGTGCCTGTCTTATCCAACACATAGACCGCCACGGCGATCCTCCTTTGAACTGTGCCCTTACGGGCCTGGTGACGGAGCCTTGCGGCTCGCTCCCCTCGGGAATGTCTGCACCCGGCTCCCGCTGTCGCGGCGGTCGGAACCTTCGGCGCTTTACCTTTCGCCAGCATGGTCCCGACCTTCCAGTGCCCGGAACTGAGGAAGCATTCCGGGGTGGGTCGGTTCGACCTGGTGCAAACGTAGCCGGTTGGTTACGGCTATCCCTGGTCAACCTAGCTTGTTTTCACAAGCCCCGATTTTCAGGACGAGGCAGTTGACTCATACCATCGCAAATCCGCCCTTACGGGCGGATTCTCCATTAGAGCTTCGAGCAGCAATCTGTCCATCGCCAGAACATGTACATGGCATCGTTCCCAGTACCTGGAACATGCCGACTAGGCCCACCCTCCCAAGTCTGCGGCGGTTCTCCGAGCCACATTGCTCTGCTGTTCTGCGACTTTGGCCAGAACTGGGTCACTTTGTACTGGCTTTTCGGAATCGTCGGGTAGATACCCGCCTTGCACACGTTTTCATCACCCATAGTGCGTCGAGCGAGGCCCCTGCGGTGTTGCTGAGCGATCACTCGCGCAGCCAGCAATGCTGTCGTCCGGTTTGCATCTTGCGCCACGGTTACGCCGGCAAATGGGTAGATGCTCCCCCATGTACCGGTACACCACCAAAGCGACTCAAGAGGTTCCTTTCGAGCGGTAACCAGCGCGGATTCGGCAGCACAGGCCGCAATAGCGATTGGGTTTGCCACGGCCGCGGACTCGGGGTGCTGGAAGAAAGCCAACGTACCGTTGTTCCAGGTCGGGTCGATCTCAGTGAAAGAGATGATATCGAGGTCGAGATAACCGTCCGGGTTGCATTTGGTAGGCGTATAGAGATCGAGGATCTGAAGTAGCGGGAATGCATACAGATGCGCGTGGTAGAACGACCCGGCAGCCTGACCTGTCTGGGTGCTGTTGTCCTGCCGAAGTCGGCCATAGCTGCGCTTGTTGCCAAGCGGCAGCGTTACACCACCTAGGGTTGGCGAGCAGCCTGGCTTACGGACAGTTTCAACCATCCGTGCCGGCTCCCACATTGCAGTGATGATTCCGGGCTTGTAGATCGAGGATGAGCCTTCCTGGCAGATGCAGAAGACCATTTTTGTAGCCTTCGCGGGGGCTGTGCCGGGGGTTATTTGCACACCAGAAACACGAATTGGGAAGAGGCACGCCCAGCAGATGTCGGTGAACAACTTCGGACCAAAAAGGCCAGAGTCCTCACACATCACCTCTCCGGAAGAGGACGCCTCAGCCGCTATCCCTGGCAGGGAAAACATGCCTGCAATCACCAGAATTGCGGCGGTTATTACCTTATTGATGCTCATGATTGGCCTCCTCGAAGGCTGTTTGAGCAACCTCGCGGACGATAAAGTTTTTGGTGTCGGCTGTTACGACAGATGGGGCTCGAAAGATTTGGAAGCGCTCCGCCATGTCAGGCGGCAGCAGGTACAAGGGCGCATCCAGGCTGTCCTGAACGCTGTTGAACAGATCCCAACCAGAGGCAGTGGGAATCTGAGTCGCCATCACAGTGACGGTCAGATTTGCCCCATGGTCTGCATATTCACGCTTCGCCAGGGCAACCTGCCAAGGTTGCGTCGGATCAATCACGACCAGTTTCTGGTCAAAAGGCATCATGTCGAGTGGATTGATCCTCCCCGCCTTCTGAACAACCCTTCCTTGGCTATCGAGAATGTCATTGGGAACGATGACAGATGCGTCGACGAGGCGTGTCGCACTCTCCGTTACCGGAGGCAATGGGTGCCCTTTGTGGTTATCCCAAAACCGAGCGATTGCTCGCTTCTTCATGGCGTCGGTGTCCAGCTCTGCGATGCGCTGTTTCGCAACCTCCATGAGGTCTGGCTCGATGATTTCCTGTGTAGAGCCAATAGTGCCTAGATCCCCACGCTTACCATCCTTAACCGCCCCCTCGATATAGCTAACGGAGGACGACCCAGCAGCTTTAGCGATCAAAGCATCATTCGGTGCTTCGAGAGCGACGGTGGGGACGGCTGAAACGCTATGACGCTGGAATGCGAGAGGATCGAGCAGAACACTCACAGTGCTTTGCGTCTCTTGCGTGAGGAGGTGCATTTTGGTCACAGCATCGCCCATCGACATACCATCAGGAATGCCTCGAAAAACGATGCCAACACCAGGCAGTCCGTCAAAGGACAGCAGTATGTCTTTGAGGGCAGTAGCCCCCATCGACCACGACACGAAAATTAGAGTGCGGTTTCCATCGCCCAGGGGATGTTTTTTCTCGCGATCTGAGCCATCTTGTTGCCGCTGACCGAAAACTGACCCAGTAGAGGCTGTTCTGCCGACTGAAAACTGACCCAGGTGTTCAACTGCTTCTGCTCAATTTTTGAGCAGGAGAACACAGGGTGATCAGTATGGAAATGATGGGCAAAATCCGCCGGATGTATTTCCGCGACAAGCTGTCGCTGCATGAGATAGCCAAGCGCACCGGGTTGGCGCGCAACACGATTCGCAAGTGGGTCAGAGCACCTGAGGCCAAGCCGCCGGTCTACCAACGCCGCGCGATCTTCAACAAACTCAGCCCTTTTCACGCCACGCTGGAGCAGGCGCTAAAAGCCGATTCGCTGCGGCCCAAGCAACAGCGGCGCAGTGCCAAGGCGCTGTTGGCGCAAATCAAAGCCGAAGGTTATGACGGTGGCTACAGCCAGCTCACCGCGTTCATCCGTGCCTGGCGAGGGGGACAGGGCAAGGCGTCGCAGGCCTTTGTGCCGCTGACCTTTGCTCTTGGCGAGGCGTTTCAGTTTGACTGGAGCGAGGAAGGCTTGCTGGTCGGCGGCATTTACCGGCGTATGCAGGTGGCACATCTGAAGCTGTGTGCCAGCCGTGCGTTCTGGCTTGTGGCGTATCCGAGCCAGGGCCATGAGATGTTATTTGACGCCCATACACGCTCGTTCGGCTCCTTGGGCGGCGTGCCGCGCCGGGGCATCTACGACAACATGAAGACCGCCGTCGACAGGGTCAATAAGGGCAAAGGCCGGGCGGTGAATGCGCGCTTTGCGGTGATGTGCGCGCATTACCTGTTCGATCCGGACTTCTGCAACGTCGCCGCTGGTTGGGAAAAGGGCATCGTTGAAAAGAACGTGCAAGACAGCCGCAGGCGTATCTGGCTAGACGCCCAGGACTGCCAGTTTCACTCCTTCGAGGAACTCAATGCCTGGCTGGGCCAGCGCTGCCGCGCGCTTTGGAACGAGCTGACGCACCCTCAATACAGCGGGCTGAGTGTGGCCGAAGTGCTGGAGTTGGAGCGCGCTGAACTGATGCCTGTGCCAGCGCCATTCGACGGTTACGTCGAGCGGCCTGCGCGGGTCTCCAGCACCTGCCTGGTCAGCGTCGGGCGCAACCGCTACTCGGTGCCGTGTGAGTACGCGGGTAAGTGGGTCAGCAGCCGTTTGTATCCGACCCGCATCGAGGTGGTGGCCGATGATGCGCTGATAGCCAGCCATGCGCGCTTGCTGGATCGCGACCAGGTCAGCTACGACTGGCAGCACTACATCCCGCTGATTGAGCGCAAGCCCGGCGCGCTGCGCAACGGAGCGCCCTTTGCTGATCTGCCGGTGCCGCTGCGTCAGCTTAAGCACGGCCTGGGGCGTCATGCCGGCGGTGACCGGATCATGGCGCAAGTCCTGGCTGCCGTACCGGTCGCCGGACTCGATGCCGTGCTGGTAGCCGTTGAGCTGGTACTGGAGAGCGGCAGCCTGAGCGCCGAACACATCCTCAATGTCGTGGCACGGCTGACAGCATCCGAACCACCACCCAGCGTCGAAACCCACTTGTCGCTCAAGGAAGCCCCCGTCGCTAACACGGCGCGCTACGACCGCCTGCGTGGCCAGGCCGAGGAGGTCGGTCATGCGTGATTTGATGGCGGAACTCAAGGAGCTGCGCCTGCACGGCATGGCCACGGCCTGGGCGGAGTTAACTGCACAGGGTGAGTCGAACACAGCCTCGTCCAAGTGGCTGCTCGAACACCTGCTGGAACAAGAGCACACAGATCGCGCCATGCGCTCGGTTAGCCACCAGATGAACATGGCCAAGCTGCCGATGCACCGCGATCTGGCCGGCTTCGACTTCAGCGCCTCCAGCGCCGACGCTCGCTTGATCAGCGAGCTGGCCAACCTGAGCTTTACCGACACCGCGCAGAACGTGGTGCTGATCGGTGGGCCAGGCACCGGTAAAACCCACCTAGCCACCGCGCTGGCCGTGTCCGGCATCACCCGGCACGGTAAGCGCGTGCGCTTCTACTCCACGGTCGATCTGGTCAATCTGCTGGAGCGCGAAAAACACGACGGCAAAGCCGGGCGGATCGCCCAGGCACTGCTGCGCATGGATCTGGTCATCCTCGACGAACTGGGTTATCTGCCGTTCAGCCAGGCTGGCGGTGCGTTGCTGTTTCACCTGCTGTCCAAGCTGTACGAACACACCAGCGTGGTGATCACCACCAACCTGAGCTTCGCCGAATGGTCGAGCGTGTTCGGCGACGCCAAGATGACCACCGCCCTGCTGGATCGGCTGACCCACCACTGCCACATCGTCGAAACCGGTAACGAGTCCTATCGCCTGCAACACAGTAGCTTGGCGGCCCAGGCCAAGATCAAATCACGGGAGCGAAAGCGTAAGGGCAGCCAGGAACCGGAGGACGATGAGCCGTTCTGATTTCATGGCGACGACGGCCTGCTACATGGCTGCGTGTGGCAGGTCTTAAACAACTGAACTGGGCTAGCGAAGGAGTGGGGGCAACAGCAGCTGCGCTGGTAGACTTATCCACAGTTGCTGGTAACAAAATCAGCAATCCGCCCTGGGTCAAATTTCAATCGGCAGGGTGGGTCAATTTTCCATCAGCGCCAACACAGGGGTTGTGATCTACAGAAGCCCAGGACAATAAATCTAAATCAATATTAAATCTTCTCTTGAAGTTGGCTTATTAATTCCTCGAGAGCTTCTTGATCTGGTTTTGTGTCAACGAATCTAAGCGACTTGTCTGAAAGGACTTCCATGACACCCCATTTCAATTCATGTAAATCCTGGCCCGGCTCCGGTGGCGTCTCCCAGTAGGGAAAGCTTCTGACTACATGAGGCGGCATCTTTGTGATCATGGCTGAATCTCGGTATTTTCTGTCAAGGCAAAGGCTGCATGCTAATCAGTGTATAAATATACAGTTCTGCACCACCACACAAAAAACGGCGTCAAAAGTTCGTCATCTTTTCAGCTCGTAAACTGGTTGCAGAACGGCAACACCTATAAAAAAGTTGTCTCATAGCACAGCATAAGCTAGGGCCATGCCTACAGCAAACATTAGGCCATCACTGACCATTTAAGGCGTGATAAGTTTCATTAATTTGATGCTTTTTGAGTTTTTTGACCGCCGTAAGCTCGATCCCTTCCTACAGAAGGAAAGTGAGCTGGCTGTGGTTGAAGCATAGGTTATCGCGGAGATCTATGTAGATCATTTCCTGTCCGGAGCCTGGGACAGCGCGTGGACAGCCTCCCTTGGAGCTTCTGTGCTAGGCCTGCGGCTCTCGGCCTACTCTCCGTGCGTACTCAAGCAACCAGAGTAGCGAATGATCTGGGCGGTCAATTGCGATTCCTGCAAAGGGGTGCGCTTGTGAGCTTCCTGGATATCGATTTCAAGCGCCTCGACCTCAGAGCATGGCATCGGCCTCGGTTCACTCACACTCACTCACTGACACCTTCGGCCTTAGCCAGCCTTGCCTACGCACCTCCCCCATCGCCGCTTCCAGCTCAGGAATCGAGGAGATGTCGCAAGACACCGTTGGCTTTTTTCCTTTGCGGTCTGTGGGCAACTGCAATATGACTTGCTCAGGATCGCTTAGAGAAACCTGGAATTTTATGCTCGGAAGCCCGCTGAAGATGATGCTCGCCTTCGTTAGGTTCAACTCAGCTGAAGCCTGCCGCACCTCACCTTCGTGCTCATACGCCAGCGAGATACGGTGTTTGGTTGAATTGCTCATAGATAACCCCTGGCGCTTGGTCTGCGCAAATTTGCGTGACGCTTAATGCTTTGTTTTGAGCCCGCGCCTCGCCGCGGATGAACCGATCTTCGCTGCTCAACATGTGAATCCGCGCGGGGGCTGAACACTTCAGCCAGTGCTCTGAAATCACTGAAAACAGCTCGATACGGCTTAGGCCGAGCAAATGCTCAGGCTCAATCTTTGGCAGCTGTGCGAGAGCGGTGAATCGTGTCTGCGGTTGCACCACTCTGAGTTCTGGTTGCGCGACTGCGGTTGCCATATATCCCTATCTCGAAGTCTGAAAAACCATATTCTGTCATGGCACTTCGCCTTCGTGTTCACGTTTTCTAACCAGTTTCGCGTCTGAAATCATTCATTACAATATAATTGATAATCATTCGCTTGCAATGAGGGAGCGATCTATGGTCTTCAAAAAGGCCTCAAATTGTTCAGCCAGCCGCTTCGCGTCGACAGTTTTCTCGCATCGAAGCTCGAACTTTTTCCCATCTACACGAACCTTGCCTATCCCACTGATCTCTTTGTCGGTGAACTTGCTCGGCGTTTTCTGCTGATCACGCGAGGCAACCTCCTTCGCTAACCACCGAAGAGCATGTTCCTGCGTCCATTGATGATCGCGCATAGAGGTAACTGCTTGCAGAAGCAGCGCCGGCTCGGTACGACTGAATTCAATGAAGTCTTTTGCCCATTTCCCACCGATAAGCCCTGGATTCGTGTCGAGTATCGCTCGAACCTCCTCTGGCAGATCCATTAGGAGAAGGCATCTGCTAACTATCGAATGGTTGACCCCTACTCTGCGCGCCAGAGCACGAATCGAACTTTCTTCCCCAGCTCGCATAATCGCGGCATAGGAACGACCGCGCTCATACTCGGTTAGAGCTTCCTGTCCCTCGTTGTCGGTCAAGGCCAGGATTTTCGCCATTGCATCCGTAACGGAGCGAACATAGGCGGTGACGGTTTCTCTGCCCAGCAGCTTGTGAGCACGCCAACGACGCTCGCCGCCGATCAGCTCATACGCTCCTTCCCCTATAGGACGAACCGTCAACGGCTTTACCAGCCCAACAGAGGCGATCGAGTTCGCCAGATCCTCAATAGCAGCCTCGCTGAAGGTCAGGCGAGGCTGAAAGGGAGATACCCGAATCGACTCGACCCTTACTTCAGCGAGGACGCCGCTATCACTTGCGGCAAGAGATTCATCGCTATGGCCTGGCGTTGGAGCTGCAACCGGGGTTGGAACTGGAGCGCTGTCCTCCTGTTCCGCCCTTTGCGCTGCGAGCATGTCTGCAACGGAAACCCTGAGATTCGGCTCAGCAATTTCCGCTGGCGGGCGAACCCCGGTGACCCAAAGAGGGGGGGTCTTTTTTTGACCTGGGTAATCCTCCGACTTGGCCATACTTCCTCCGAAACCTAGTGGTGGTGCTCCGAGCACCACTCATATTCTCAAGTTATAAGTGGTGCTCCGAGCACCACCATTTTCTGAACTCGCTGAGTGGTGCTCCGAGCACCACTCAAATCTAACGGCTCTGGTGCTCCGAGCACCACCTCAAATCACTGAGCGGCCAGATCGCGTATTCGTTTCAACGCCTCACCGAAAACACTGCGCATCGAGTCAATAGTCTTGGAAGAGGCACCTTTCCAGACCAGCAGGGGAACGCCTTGATCAAGCGCTTTACCGTAATCCTCGGAGTAATAGAGTTTTTCTTCAGATACCCGACCAGGGAAAAGATCGTTCAGGACGACCAGGTTGTTGAGGATGCGTTTGCGGTTGCGGATGAACATCGTAGGGATAGCGAGCACTCCCGGAGAGCGGCGATATGCTTTCGCAAATCGAACCATCCAGTCGTTTAGCCGCATCAGCGCCCTGAATGAAAACTTATCCATCCGTACAGGGCAGAGCACAAAGTCGCTGGCAACAATGGAGTTCTTGGTGAGCCTGGAGGCGGTAGGCGCGTTGTCGAACAGAATCACATCATAGGAGGAGATATCGACACCTGGGATTTCTCCGCTACGCGCCCGCTCAAGCCACCCTGCATACCAGAAGTCCATATTGTTTTCGGCATCGAGTGCCACGGCCAGGTCTTCCAGATATGCATCGGCAGGAATCAGGTGTGGCCCGTTCTCACCGAATGGCTTCTTGACGACTTCCTCGAAAGTCATCGGATCAAAGCATCTCACCCGGAGATCGGGACTCAGGAGGCTGCCAAAATGGCCGGCGACATAGCGATCTGCTGGTATTCCCATCGCCTCGAGATCTGATAGTGCGAGATCTGGATCGTAGCCAAACACGCTGGACGAATCGCCCTGAGGATCGTTATCAACGCAAAGCACCCGCAGACCTGCAAGCTGAAGGAATACAGCAAAGTTGACTGAGGTTGTCGTCTTTCCGGTACCGCCTTTCTGCACGAACGTTGAGATAACAATCTGCCGAGGCAGTCCCTTTGCGTAGCCTTTCGCTCGGCGAAGCGCAGCGATGTCAAAAATATCGCGAAGCGTATAAGCCCTTGAGGTGACAGTTCCTCGCGGAACCCGGCGAATCTCGATGCCGTTTTCGTCTTCAATATCTTTGAGGCGACGGGTGGTAAGGCCGAAGCAGTCGGCCGCGAACTGGGGAGGATAGAGGAGGGCGTCGAAGTCGGTGTAGTTGACCGTTTCTTCTTCAAACTGCTCGCTTGACTGCTGCATGACAATCCCTGCATTTGCTGAATACAGGGGGATGATAATACGTAACGCCATATTTTCAAGGCTAAATCATGGTACGGGCCTTTTTTCCGCTGCTTATCCCGAACTGATGGCTAGGTATCCTGCCGATCAGTTCGGGTTTATGGCTGTTTTTTATGGTTTGAAGCGAACTGGTTTTTGTATGGAAAGAGGAGGGCTGTTCTGTGAATTAATTAGGCGTACTGTTTTTGAGCTTGGGTGCGTGCGCGTTTGAAGTCGGCGCTGATGTAATTGACTGTGAATTGGGTGTCCAGGGGATGCGATTCGACAACCACCTCGGTGGAGCCAGACAAGAAAGTCACGTTCTCAAAGCCAAGGCTGGATTCATCAGTGCTGATTTGCAGCTGGCTCCTCAAGCCATTCAGCACCTCCTCCAGGTGGAGCTTGTCAGCTTTTACCGTAGCGACATCCAGGACCCCTTCAGCGTTGAAGGCCAGCTGAATGTCAGTGACACCCTCGAGGTTGACCTCCCACTCTGAAAGGTTAAGTACCGGCCCGCCGGTGTAGGAAGTACCAATCTTGTCGATGATGGTGTAGTGCTGCTGGACGTCTACGATCGTCGTAACGCCTACAGCTAGGCTTACCGGCTCCGGCGCTATAGCAGTCATGCTGAGCAGATAAGCTGCGACGCCCGCGAAAGCGGCAGTATTCATTGGGTTCCTCCAGGTCGTGTTCGGTTGGGATCATTTTCTCCTCGCCGACCTGGTGGGTGTGCTGCTTTCGAACCGAATTGTCGTCGGAAAAACGGCCCTCGGATTCTGAGTCTGCTTTTGGCTTTGGTTTTGGCCTTTGCTTCTCAACCTTCAGAAAATCAGCTTTTCAGTTTTAAAAGCCTTTTAATTGTTTTTCTCTTGTTGTTCTCTTGTTTTTAGAAGGCTGGAGCCCTTGTGCCACGGGGCCTCCAGAGGACTATCGACTACAAATTACGGCATTGCGACTACAGATTCCGGCTTTGCGACTATGGATTACGGCTGATGCGACTATGGATTACGGCTGATGCGACTACAGATTCCGGCTGTGACGACTACAGATTCCGGCCGTTATCCACAGGCCAGATGAAGGCCCTGGGCTGCGTCTAACGACTACAGATTCCGGCTGTTGGGTTGTGCACATAGCACGATTTTGAGTTTTTATGGCTCGATTTCAAGCCATTTTGTGCTTTGAATTTGCCAGACTGGCCTTTGCCTACGGCAAAAACTCTGTAACTCCTTGTTTTTAAAGGATATTTATGTTTATTCGCCGTTTCTTTGACGTTTCTCGATGTTTTGCCCCAATCCTGCGTGGAATCGCCAATAAATAGTCTTTCCTGTCCTCACCTGAGCCTATCGACTACAGATTACGGCTGCGATAGCAGCCATTTGCTCGATACGACTACAGATTACGGCTATGCCTGGACGGCCTTTGCCCGTAGCAGTGCCACCAAATTCTTTGCTATCGACTACAGATTACGGCTGCGGATCGAAGGTGCCGCGGACCATCGACTACAGATTACGGCTGTTGTACGGGGTGGACGGAAGCCTATCGACTACAAATTACGGCTGCTATCTATCGACTACAGATTCATGCGATGCCGAGCCAAGTGAACAGGCGGTGATCTGCGGGGCCCGTGGTTACTGGGGTCGAGAGATTAAAAAATTCCTGGGTATCGACTACAGGGGAAACTCTCTGTAGGGTTTCGTTACTAATCGTAGGGCCAGTTATGTCCAATTTACCCAAACCTACCAAGCCGGAACCTAAGCCGCTCCGGGTCACGAAATCCAATACGCTGATTACCGCATCGTACCGGCTGACTCTCAACGAGCAGCGATTGATCCTCGCGGCTATTAGCAAGCTCGATCCAAGAAGGCCCATGCCGAAAAAGGTGTCAGTGTCGGCCGTGGACTATTCGGATATCTACGGCGTCCAGCTCAGGCATGCCTATGAGCAGATGAAAGTGGCAGCTGATGAGCTATACGAGCGCGATATCAAGACCTTTGACGGGTCTGGAATGGAGCGAAAGCGGTGGGTTGATCGGGCCAAATATCTGGATGGTGAAGGTCGCGTTGAATTGTCGTTCACCATCCATGTCATGCCCTATCTCACGATGCTGTACAGCAAAGTGACCAGCTATGATCTACGGCGCGTTGCCTGCCTGGACTCAAGCCATTCGTTCCGGCTATTCGAGATGCTGATGCAGTTTCGGAAGACTGGATGGGCCTACATCGAGGTTGAAGCCTTGCGGGTCGCCCTTGGCTTGTCGGATGCCTATCAACGATTCAACAACCTTCGCCAGAGAGTCATAGATCCGGCAGTTGAGGAGCTGAAGACTAAGAGCAATCTGGATGTCAGCTACGAGTTGAGGAGGGAAGGGCGGAAGGTGATCGCAATCAAGTTCACCTTCTGTGACCTCGCACAGCTCCCGCTTAATCTGGAACTTGACCCTGAAGATCTTCCCCCGCTTCCTGAGTATGACCCTGCCGAAGAAAGCGAATGGCTGATCACGAAGCCTTTGGGTGAGTTGGCTGAAGCACAAGAAGCCGGTCTGCTGTTCGCTGTTTCGGCAGAGGAAGGAGAGCAACCAGATTAGCTTGCGTCGTCATCTGACGACCGTTTGTGCCTTTGTGAGCAGTGTCGCCGGTGCCGGTTTTTTCCGCTTAGGTATTCGAATCGTCATTTGCCGTCCTTTTGGTGCCACTTCCACAAAAAACCCGCCTTAATGGCGGGTTTTTCTTGGCCCGGTCTGGGGCGCGCAGCGCTCAGTAATTAGGTACAAGCGTGAAGAGGCTTCGCCGCCATTGGCATACATCCTCGCCTGATGCTCGGCCTGCATTTTTGAGCGCGTCGAAGACGCTCAGGGCAAACGACATTGCAGCCTGGTCGTCTTCGTGGAGGTCGACAATCACAACCGGAAACTGGTCGCCGTCATCAGCATCAGGTGTTGCTATGGCGACTGTCTGAATCCCCCAGGTGATGCCGTCATCGTAAGGTTCTACAACAAATCGCTTGAGCCGGCGAATCATGCCGTCACGAATCATCTGAATCAGATCGGTGCATACCGGCTCCGATTGGCGCTGCTGGAAAAGTTGGATGGCTGTCATAAGCTACGGCTCCCTTGATCTGCATTCATCCTGCCAGCAGTCCCGTAAATCCCAAACGGAATTCCCCTGGCTTTGTTCGGCATCGGATTGGCGGCGAACCCTAGCATTCTTTTTTCCCTTGGTTGGGCGTGCCATTCCCCGCGGGTGGTGGCGGAAGTTCAACAAGGGAGGGAGTGGCTACGCAAAATGCTGTTTGCATGCCAGAAACATCGCCGTCCCAACACTCGCATTCGGCATCCCAAGCTTCTCGATCAAAGTGGAAGATTGTCCCAAGATCAACAGCCCCATCCAGGGTGGCGTATGTCCCGCTCAAAGTTCCGTTGATCAGCACCGCGTAGCAATCGTCGCCGATTTGCAATGCTTTCCCTGGATTGGCTTCAAGAAGACGCTGATAGGAAGCAAGGGTCTCGTCGTAAGTCATGGTTGCTGCTCTGATTCCGGGTGTGAGAAGACATTGCCACCTCTCCAGGAATACCCAAATCCTGTAGATGGCAGAGCTAGCAGCCCCTGCTTGGGTTTGTGCGTGGCTATGCAACCATGGAGGCATATCAGAACGGAGATCCAAGGGATGAACTTCACCCACGAACAGGGGCCTGCGATTAACTCGTTGGCCCGTATCGTCAAGCTTGTGGCTTTTGCTGGAACTGGGAAGACCACCACGCTTGTTGGCTATGCCAAGGCTCGGCCTCAATGCCGTCTGCTCTACCTCTGCTACAACAAAAGCGTCGAGATTGCTGCCAAGCAAAAGTTTCCGCCGAACGTGACGTGCAAAACAGCCCACGGCTTGGCTTATGCGTCGATCGGATCGAAGTACAGACACAAGCTCACGAGCAACCTGCGCCTGACCGACATCGCAAGAATTATCGGCTCACAGAACTGGGAATTGGTGCGCAGCGTGCAAGAGACGCTGAACAATTATTTGGCCAGCGCGGATGACGACATCGAGCTATGTCACTGCCCCGTCAACAAGCTCAAAACGGAGCGAATGAAGCGCGCCGCCGGCAGCATCGTAGAGGGAGCCAGGCAGCTTTGGTTGCAAATGTGCGACATCCAAAACGAGGCTGCGAATATCACTCACGATGGCTATCTCAAGCTTTGGGCACTCTCGAAACCAAATCTGCGGGATCGTTACGATATTGCGCTTGGAGACGAGGCACAGGACATCAATCCAGTGATTGCTGGTGTGCTTGCGCAGCAGGCGGCATACGGAATGGGCGTAGTCGTTTGTGGTGATGGCCATCAGATGCTGTACCGCTTCAGGGGGGCCGTAGATGCTCTCAATGCAACCTGGCTCGACAAAGCGGAAGTCCACTACCTCACTCAGTCGTTTCGGTTCGGGTCTGCCGTTGCGCACGTCGCAAACATGGTTCTCGCGTTCAAGGGTGAATCCCGCCAACTGGCTGGGCTTGGCGGCGAGACTCGTGTTTCCAAGGCACTACCTGCTGACCTTGAACATCGCACCGTACTGTGCCGGACGGTGGTTGGAGTGATCGAGACGGCGCTGGCCAATGTAGAGACTGGTGCAAAGATCTACTGGGTTGGTGGGATCGAGGGTTACAACCTCCAGGATCTTGAAGACCTACATGCGCTATCGAAGGGGTGGCGTGACCGAGTGAAGGGGAAAAAACTCCTCCAGGAATATCCTGATTACGATCTCTACAAGCAGATTGCCGATGAAAGCCAAGACCCTGAGATGAACCGCTCGATCAAGATCATCGAGCAGTACAGCGCGGATCTCCCGGAGTTGTTTGCCAAGCTGCGGCGCAATGCGGTCACTGATGAGCTTGAAGCCACCATCACCCTCAGCACCGCGCATCGTTCGAAGGGCTTGGAGTGGGATGTGGTGCAACTGGCTGAGGATTTCACCTTCGATCCATTCAATCCAGAGAACGAAAAGGAACCATGGATTGATGAGATGAACCTCCTCTACGTCGCGTGTACCCGCGCCATGCGAGTTCTTGCTGTCAACTCGACGATGTTGGAGATCATGAAAGAATTCGTCGACCGGCGTGACGGCCGCAAGCCAAATACCCCGATGGTTTTCAGGAAGAAACAGGTGGCTGCCGCGTAGTGCTCCTCGAGCATTCTTCGACTTTTGAAAATCACCCACTGATCACAGGAGATATTTTCATGCCCATTTCCAGCGACCAGGCAGCTTTGCTTCAGCAGCTGCGGAATCAAGGCTATGTAGTCTTGCTCGTTGAGCCGAGCGAAACTGAACACATCAGTCGAGAAAGGTTGGAGAGCCGTTTGCGGGCCGATGCTGCGGATCACATTGAGGATCTGTTGTCCCTTGAGGCAGTCCAAATTCGTTGAGCTGACACGTAGCAAAAAAAAGCCCGTTTCGAACGGGTTTTTTTATGAGCGGATTTTGGGATACTCGATAATACCACCCCTTCAATCGCGAGATCGCTTTTCGCACCCTCGGCGTCGCTCCTGGTTAACATGGTGCGGAGGGGGAGGAGGGCATACGGTATAGCCGTAGTGAAGGGGTGGTATTATGAGGAATCCTAGATGACTGACGCAATTGTCTCCGCTTACGAGCGCTTGGTCGAAACCGTTGAGGCTTTCAATGAGAAGTGGCCCGCATTGGTTGTCGGCGGGATGATATGGCGCATCCCGCTCCTCACTGAACAGAGGACGCCATCTCGAATTAACGTCCAGGTACTGACAGGAACTGACGCGATCAAGGCCGCTGTAGAGGCGTTACGCGAGTTTGAGCGCGATCTCGGCCAGGCTCCAGGTACCGTGCTGCGTTTGCCGGGGTACTTTATCCTCTCCGGATCGATACTCGATGAGGGCAGGGCGGTGAACCGCTGCAAGAGCGAGCTGGTGGATGCGATCGAGGCTGAGCGAGTGTTTCGCAACGTTGCCGTCAGCCGCCGTTCCCACATCATGCGCCAGGCCCTGGGGAAAAATTTCTCCCTCAACCAGCTGAAGCGCGCAATCCAGGTTTTTGATGCTGCCCCAAGACAGATCACATTCACCTGGGCCGGTCACACCTCAGGAAAAGAGCGTGTCACTGTTGGCCACGTCCGTGAGGTGCTGCTCGCCGAGGCCCATGAAAAATCTATGGCCACCGGCGAGCCGGTGGTGAATAGCCCCCAGTGGATCGATCTGCGCAGCATTGCGAATATGGCTGAAACCGATATGCTGGATGTGCCAAAGCCCATCGCTCCGCATCCGCGGGCCATGCTGTGGTTTTCCGAGCGCAGCCGGTATGACGCAATGCTGCATGCCAACCTTCCATTCTTCGTACTCGATGGGCAACCCGCTGCAAGGATCGTTGGCCTCAAGAACTTCGATAGAGACTCGCGATCAGCAAAACGACCAGACGTAAAGCAACGGTTGCCGGCACTCCCTGGGGGGCGCTTTTTCGTAGCCTCATCCACTGCGGACCCAGTTGCTCAGGAGCCCGGCGCGCCAGAGACACCTGAGGTGCTATCGACGTACCGAGAGTCAGTAAAAGGCGTCGTTGATCAGTAGACTTACCCTTTATAAACAACAGCTTAGACTTCTTATAATCTTTGTTATGTTAAATTCGGTAGCAGCCTAATAATTAGGATGCGTCCTTTAGCCTCGCGCTTTGATGCTCTACCCAAATAGCTGGTGAACCACGTACGCTCTGCTGAGGCCGCTTGCATTCCGCCAGCTGCCTGAAATGGAGATCGAGAAGATGATGATTGATGGCGTTGAGAAACGAATTGAAGCCGGCGTGAATACGGCCCTGGACATGGTTGAGGTACTGGTTGCAGCTGGCCAGCCCCTCAAAGCTGCGATTGCCACCTCGCGAATACTCACGATGGAAGTTGTCCGCGAGTCTCTGGCAAAGAACCTGGCGAACAAAAGCGGCTCGGTGATTACTCACACCTTGGCCACTACGCCAGCCCATTCTGGTCCGGTACCGGCCCAGCACACTGCAAAAACGAAACAGCATCAGACCGTTGATTGATCATCGAGGCCGGCCGGGAGATCTTCACGATACACCCGGCCAGGCACGCAAAACTCGCTCCCTCACCTCACGCTTCCCGTCAGCACGGGCTGTAACGACCGCACAGCGCCCTGGAGGCTCAGGAAGGGTTAACCTGGCCCTGAAGGCTACAAAACCGCATATCCCCTCCGAACGGCCCTTATCGGCAGTTTCCGGCCCGTTTGAAACCCGCAGCTTCGGCGTCCGCAGCGCTCGCAAACTCTACCCGGTTGCGCGTTCCGACTTTTTCATAGCTCGGACAGCCCACTGGCAGGTGGTAAACATTGCTATTGCGGTTGCCAATCACCGGCGAAAGCGAGCTGGAGGCGTATCCACCAGATACCTGGTGCTGAACTGGTTCGCTCCGAATGGCCTGTGCCATTGTGCCCGCTCCCTTCACTCGCATACCGAGATTCCAGGATCTTTCACCTGTTACGAATGGGTTGCTATGCCCCATTACTCTGGCGATCCGCCGGTCACGCTCCTGTTCCCACGCGCTCACCGGGTATTGACGATCCCAGGCCATCAGCAACTGCTGTTGTGCTCTGGACATCGATAGCCCGTAACGGTCGTGCATGTAGAAGTAGATTCGGGCTACCGCGCCCTTCACCTGGTCGCGAGGCTCTGTCACGCGCTGCTGAAAATCTGTTCTGGTCGGGCAAGCGCCGTATTGCATCGGTGTTGAGGGTAAAACGCCATAGCGAAAATTGCTTCGGTCAGCATTGACCTCGCCAACACTCACCGCAAGGTTGTGCATGTCGGCTTCCATTTTGCGAAATACCGGATCGGTATCGATGCAGTTCTTGCGCCCCCCGTTCTGCCAACACTGCCGCTGGCTGCCGAAGGCGTATGCTGGCAAGACGTGCTCCCATTGGGGTCGCCTCAGAAAAGGGATTTCAAAGTACGCTAAGCCAATTGCAGTCGTCGTAACGGTCTGAATTTTCCCGCACCAACCTTGGTGTTGCGGCGCCACAGGTAATCACCGGTCAGGTTGATGTGCTCCCACCCCAGCGGCGACAGGTACTGCAATAGCGATTCATCGACTGCGTGACCATGTCCGTGCAATGCGTTGGCGGACCGCTCGAGGTAAACGGTGTTCCACAGCACTATGGCAGCGGTCACCAGGTTGAGACCGCTGGCCCGGTAGCGTTGCTGTTCGAAACTGCGGTCACGGATTTCGCCCAACCGATTAAAGAACACAGCTCTGGCCAGCGCATTGCGCGCTTCGCCCTTGTTCAGCCCAGCATTCACGCGGCGGCGCAGCTCAACGCTTTGCAACCAATCTAAAATAAACAATGTGCGCTCGATGCGCCCCAATTCGCGCAGGGCGACGGCCAGGCCGTTTTGACGCGGATAGCTGCCGAGTTTCCTGAGCATCAACGAGGCTGTTACGGTGCCCTGCTTGATCGAGGTGGCTAGCCGCAGGATTTCATCCCAGTGGGTACGAATGGCTTTGATATCCAGCTTGTCTTTGCTAATCATCGACTTAAGCCCGTCATAAGTCATATTGCCCTTGGGGATGAACAGCTTGGTGTCGCCCAGGTCACGGATACGCGGTGCGAAGCGAAAGCCGAGCAGGTGCATCAGACCAAAGACGTGATCGGTGAAACCTGCTGTGTCGGTGTAGTGTTCCTCAATGCGTAGGTCGGCTTCGTGATACAGCAGGCCGTCTAGCACATAGGTCGAGTCGCGCAGTCCCACGTTGACTACCTTGATATGAAATGGCGCGTATTGGTCGGAAATATGTGTGTAGAACGTTCGCCCTGGGCTGCTGCCATATTTCGGGTTGATGTGACCGGTGCTCTCGGCTTTGTTTCCCGTCCTGAAATTCTGGCCGTCTGACGAGGACGTGGTGCCATCTCCCCAATGCGTGGCAAAGGGATGCCGTAACTGCGCGTTTACCAGCTCCGCCAGTGCTGTCGAATAGGTTTCGTCACGGATATGCCAGGCTTGCAGCCAGGACAGTTTGGCGTAGGTAGTGCCAGGGCAAGACTCGGCCATCTTGGTCAGGCCCAGATTGATCGCATCGGCCAAGAGGGTGGACAGCAGTAGGTACTTGTCTTTGGCTTCGTCGCCCGATTTCAGGTGCGCGAAGTGCCGGGTGAACCCCGTCCACTCGTCCACCTCCAACAACAATTCGGTGATCTTGATGTGCGGCAGCGCCATCGCAGTTTGGTCAATCAGCGCTTGCGCGGTCTCTGGTACTGCCGCATCCAGCGGAGTGATCTTCAAGCCAGACTCGGTGATGATGGCATCCGGAAGATCGTTGGCTAACGCCATACGGTTGACGATGGCAAGCTGCGCTTCCAGCAGAGTCAGACGGTCATGCAGGTACTTGTCGCAGTCGGTGGCCACGGCCAGTGGTAATTCACTGGTCTGCTTGAGACGGGCGAATTTTTCGGGTGGTACCAGGTAGTCCTCAAAATCCTTGAATTGACGCGATCCCTGCACCCAGATATCGCCGGAACGTAGCGCGTTCTTCAGTTCCGACAGCGCGCACAACTCGTAATAGCGTCGGTCGATACCGACGTCAGTTATCACCAGTTTCTTCCAGCGTTTCTTGATGAAGCTGGTCGGGGCATCAACGGGAACCTTGCGGGCGTTGTTGATGTTCATTGCGCGCAACACCTCAATACCATCGAACACGTCCTTGGCCGCGGGCGCAGCCCGCAGTTTGAGTACGTCGAGAAATTGCGGCGCATAGCGGCGCAGCGTGGTGTAGCTATCACCAATGTGATGCAGGAAATCGAAGTCTTCGGGCTGCGCGAGCTTTTGCGCTTCGGTGACGCTCTTGGCAAAAGCATCCCAGGACATGACAGCTTCGATGGCGGCAAACGGATCTCCACCGTTTTGCTTGGCATCCAGTAGGACTTGGCCGATGCGTCCATAAAGGCGCACCTTGGCGTTGATCGCTTTGCCGGATGCCTGGAACTGTTTCTGGTGTTTATTCTTGGCTGCGTTAAACAGCTTGCCCAAGATACGATCGTGCAGATCGATGATTTCGTCGGTGACGGTGGCCATACCCTCGATGACCAGCGCCACAAGGGTGGCGTAGCGCCGCTGCGGCTCGAACTTAGCCAAGTCAGCGGGTGTCATTTGGCCACCTTCACGGGCGATTTTGAGCAGGCGGTTTTGGTGAACCAGCCGCTCAATGCCTGCAGGCAGATCAAGAGCCTGCCATGCTTTTAGGCGTTCGATATGTTCAAGCATGTGCCGCGAGTTCGGTTTAACCGGCGACTGGCGAAGCCAGGCCAACCAGGTGGTCTGGCCTTTATCTCGGCGCTTGAGCAGGCCGTCGAGGCAACCGAGATGTGTATTCGAAAGAGGCTCGGACAAGGTTTCGTAAATGCGCCGGTTGGCACGGGTGATTGCCTCAGCACAAATGCGCTCGATGACGCTTAGTGATGGAAGCAGTATGTTTTTTTGTCGTAACCCTTTGACCAATTCCGTCGCTAACACGAAGCCTTTATCGGACTGCCATGCCAATTCATCCAGGCTATGAACACAGGGACGATAATGCCGTGTTGTGAATGGCTTAAAGTCAAAAAGCGCTTGTAATTCCAATAGGTGCTCGCGACGCGTCTCGGCGCGTTGCCCATAATCCGCCCATGCTTCAGGCGGCACCTTCAACTGCGTGGCCACCAAACGCAGCAATGGCGCGAATGGTTCTTCATCCACCGCAAGCGTTACGCCGGGATAGCGCATGTAACAGAGTTGTACAGCGAAGCCCAGCCGATTCGCAGACCCGCGCCGTTGACTAATGAGGGTCAGATCGGCGTCGCTGAAAGAGTAGTGACGAATCAGGTCATCTTTGGAGTCTGGCAACGCCAGTAAGCTTTCCCGCTCGGCGACGGAAAGAATCGAACGACGTGGCATACAGTCTCCTTTCTCATAAGTTTGTGGACACGGTAAAGTGATCCTCCCAAGACGTCTATTAATTCGTTTATCGCTACTTCATAGACGGAAGATCTAAAAATCGACTTATGAGACATTTTGCCATGCGACTTTTTGGTTATGCCCGCGTCTCCACCAGTCAACAGTCCCTTGATGTACAGATAAAGGCGCTCAAGGCTGAAAACGTCAGAGCAACCCGAATTTTTACCGACAAGGTATCTGGCAGTCACGTGAACCGCGAAGGCCTAAGGATGCTCCGGCTCAAGGTCGAAGAAGGTGATGTGGTCCTGGTAAAAAAACTCGACCGGCTCGGTCGCGATACCGCGGACATGATCCAGCTCATTAAGGAGTTCGACGACATGGGCGTGGCCATCCGATTTTTGGATGACGGCATCAGCACAGAGGGAACCATGGGCAAAATGGTGGTGACCATCCTGTCAGCCGTGGCTCAGGCCGAACGCCTGCGGATACTGGAACGGACCAACGAAGGTCGTTTGGAAGCAAAGGCCAAGGGCGTGAAGTTTGGCCGCAAACCTACGGTGGACAAAGCCGAGGTATTCACGCTCCACGGTCAGGGTATCAGTGCGATGGAAATTGCCAAACGACTGAAGATTGGTCGCTCGACGGTCTACAAAGTGCTGGCATCATAAGTTCATCTGACAGACGCGTGCTGTCAGCCCCGCCCATGCTTAGCGTACTTTAAAATCCCTTTTCTGAGGCGCCCCCACCTGCAGCTATTGCTCAAGGGTCATTGCCTTTGGCGTGGCAATGGCTTGGAGCACTATTTTGCGCCAGGCGAACTATTGGTGATCAACCCGGATGACCGCGCGGAGCTGACTTATTCGGAGGAGTGCGAGAAATTCATTGTCAAATTGCCCTCGGTTATCATTGATAGCGCATGCAATGAGCTCAATTGGCAGAAGCCGAGTGGAGGTATCCGTTTCCCCCCCGACATAGCCTGCAGCAGCTTAATGGCTTCATCAATCTAATCGGACTGGTTTGTGACGAAGCGGAACATAACATGTCGATGACCTTGGTGGCGGAGCACTACACGAAGATCATCGCTACCAAGCTGCTCGAGACGCTCAGCAGCAATGTCAGCCGCAAAGGCTTCGTCGAAGGCAACCCATGTTTCGAGCGAGTCGTTCAGTTCATTGAGGAAAATGTCAAACGGAGTATCAGCCTTGAGCAGTTAGCGGAGCTGGCGCTGATGAGCCCACGCTCCCTCTACACCATGTTCGAGAAGCATACCGGCACCACGCCCATGAATTACATTCGCAACCGCAAGCTTGAGTGCGTCCGTGCCTGCTTGAGCAATCCCACTACCAATATACGTAGTATCACTGAGGTGGCCCTAGACTACGGCTTCTTACATCTGGGACGTTTCGCCGAGAAATACAGGAGCACATTCGGCGAGCTGCCTTCCGACACCCTGAGTCTACACAAGATGAAGTGCATCGATTCAAGGGAGTCTAGCCTGTCCTCGCTCTTTTGACTGGCTGCTTGTCGGACTTGAGCCCCGCCGTCAGGTAGAGCATCAGATTTTTTTAAAAACCATCGATCACCTCCCTGCCGTTGTCGAGACAGCGCACCAGGGCCGTCCAGCGCTTGAGGCTGTGGTCAAGCGCCTTGGAGATGGCCGTGCCTTCATGGATGCGCTCGCGCTGGGCGAGCATCCAGGTGTGCAGGGTATCGTCGAGAGGTCTGGCCTGTGCGTGGCGTATTCGCGTCGCTCGTCAGGCGGCAGTCACGCACCTCGCGCTCGATGGCGTACAGCTGACCGATATTGGTGCAGGGCCTGTCCGGCCAGCGGGCTCTGGTTGGCCACGTGCAGGCTGTAGAACTCGCGCCGGGCGTGGGCCGCGGGCCATACAGCCGATTTTGGTCACGCCTTCCCCTGCTCGAAGCAGAACTTGTAGGCGGCGAAGTCATCACAGACCAGCTGGCCTCTCCAGTCACCGAGGAAGGCACGGGCATGCTCGCCGGCTCGGCTGGGACTGAAGTCATAGACTATGGCGCGCAGCTCGGCGAACGCGCTGGCAGCATAGGCCACACGTAAACCCGCTGCGTCTTCTTCATGCCGGGCGCAAGCATTTGCACCGGGGTTTCATCGGTCGTGGTAGGGACGGCAGTTACCTGCCGCCCTCCGCTCAGATCCGTACGTGCGGGATAACCGCATAGGGCTCCTGCCTCGGGGTATGTGACGCAAAGAGATCCTCAGGATAACGATGTGCGTTTCCGGGTTTAGGTATGTAGTAGAGGTCAACGAGGCGCCCTTAACATGACCATTGATATTTGAAAGCTTGCCGTCCTAGCTAGACGGCAGACCGCCGAACGAAAACCACCAAGACGTATCAGGTTCCCCGGCGCCGCGTGGCAATTGAAGAAACGCGTTTCGGCAACCGGCTCATCTGCCTCATCAGACAACTCGGCGGTTGACATCAGGATATTCTGACAAAATCAGGAAGTCTTTTTCAGAGTTTCCTTAGGCACCATTACCCTACGCAGGCTGTCACGCTCGAGTAGCCAAGACGCGATGAATGCGAACACGAGACCCCAAAACGGAGCGCCTATATTCAGAATTGGTACACCGGCCACCGACACCACAAAGGCGACCAGAGCACCAAGCGGACACTCGCCGCAAAAGGCGCCTTGGAAAGCGCCCTGCAACGCCCGGATCATGGCCAGTCCGCCGATTAGCCCAATCAAGGCCAGCGGCACCGCCAACGCAACGGCTGTTGCGACCGGTGCAAAAAGGCCAAAAATAATCATTAAGACAGCGAAGACCATGCCGCCGATCCACTGCCGATGCTGCGCGCCGCTGGAGACGAGAATCGCGTTGGTCGGCCCGGTAAGACAGGCGGGCACCGAACCGACCACCGCGAACAGCATCGAGCCCAGCCCGGACCCCACCGTAACGGCCTTCACAGGCGGTGGGTGATCGACCTGCTGCAGTACCGCAAAGCCCTGTGCGTTCTGAATGCCCAGCACAGTTATCATGAGCGGAATGACCATCTCTACCAGAGCCTGCAGCGAGAACTCTGGCATGTACATAATAGGACGCGCTAGGAGCGTTGGCACCACGCCCAGTGGCGCGATGCCGCCCGTAGTCCAAGCTACCGCGCCACCGGCGAGCAGCGCGGCCAGCACCGGCGGCAGTCGGCTCCCTAGCGCTGGCAAGACGGAGAAGAGCATGAATACTCCGAGGCTTACGGTGGCGAGCAGCGCGTTACTGGTAAACGCGGTGACAACTTTAACTCCCAGCGGCAGGAAAACGCCGGCGACCATGCCCATGACGATGGGTATTGGAATGCGGCGCATCACACAGTTAATGAGCCCGCTCCAGCCGAGTAATGTGATGAGTAGAGCAGTTACCCAGTAGGCCCCAATGACTTCCGCAAAGCTCAGGTGGTCGAGCGCCGACGGCAGCAGCAGCGCGCCCGGGATCGTCCAGGCCATCCCTAGCGGCTGCCGGTATCGCCAGCAAAAGTACAGGCTCAGCACCCCACTGAGACCGTAGGCACCGAAGATCCAGGAGGCGAGATCTACATCGCTCAGACCTCCATCACGGCCCACCATGATAAGGATAGCCAAGGGACCCGTCACCCCGAAAAGAAAGGCAGTGATGCCGTTGCTAAGAGCGTGACTATCGAGGCGATTCGACCTGGCTTCTTCAGCACTACCCGCGGTATTCCTTTCCTCTGTTTGCAAAGTCTTTCCTCCGTCAGTAAGAACCTCCCGGAAAAGCCTAGGGATGGTCTGAAGTAGTCAGGTATTTCTGGCTGACTCCAGCCCTTGCCGATTTCAAAACGGTGATTCGGCTAAAAAACGATCAAATCATCCCCTCTTTCCGGATTTATAGCCGGCGCGAGCACCTCGCGCCGGCCATTTCCCGCATTACAGACGCACCTCTCCTGCATTCGTCAGCAAATGTCGGCGCGCCATCCACAGGTTCGACAGCGCGAACAGTGTCACCAACTGCGCGGTGTTCTTCGCCAGGCCACGGAAGCGTGTCTTCACGTAGCCGAATTGGCGCTTGATCACCCGGAACGGGTGCTCGACTTTGGCGCGCACTTGGGCCTTGGATTTCTCGATCTTGCGCTTGGCTTTGTACAGCGCACTGCGCTTACTCAGCTTCTTGTACATACTGCGGCGGGCCGCAATCTGCCAGATCACCTCCCGGCCTTCAGTTCGGTCTGCGACAGGCGCACCTTTAGCGCCGCTCCAAGGCGGCTGAAGTCATCGACCGCCTCGCCGCTATCCAGGGGTAGCAAGCCGGTATTCACCCTCTCGCGGCTACTGTCGAGTTTAATGCCCAGCATTCACAGCAGGTCGACGCCGAAACCGACTGTGCCCTGGGTGTAGCCAGAATTCACTCTGAGAATGAAGCCCTGCGCCCACTCTTCGGCCTTGGACTGCTGGTTGGGGCCCTCAATGTCCGAGAAATCCCGACTGAAATAATAGTTGCGCGCTTGCAGCGTCGCCGTGGTGTCTTCGATGAAACCGCCTTCAGCGGCTAGGGTACTGAGCGGCAGACTGGCGCTCACACACACCAGCAGACGGGTTAGGTTCGGATATTGCTTCATTTTTGACTCGCTCTTTTTTATTGTTTTTTGGAAAGCATATATATGCCACATATTTCCCGCCCACAATTCTCCGTACCGCAAGTGGGCGGCCTTGAAACCACCTCGCTACCCAGACAGGCAACTCGGCGTAACAAACGGACCAGCCGCTCTGCACTTTTCCTCGCTTCAGGCATGCTTAAAATAACAGGCAGTCACTTGCCCGCGCTCTTTGTGGCCGCGTCCCAATGCAGGTCTGGTTCCTCGACCCGAAGTGCCCTTGGGCATCTCCACTTCAGCGTCTGACCTTGCTGGCCAGTTCGCCGCCGATACCGAAGTGGCCCTTGGCCATCTCCGTGATAATCACTCGCACGCTGGTCAGCGGCGCATCCAGGGAGCGCGATATGGCCTCGCTGACCTCACGGATGAGGGTTTCCTTCTGCTCGTCGTTGCGGCCTTCAAGAATGTGGATCTGGGCAATGGGCATGTTGTGCCTCCTGAATAAGAAGGCCGCCCGGGCAGGGCGGCCGAATGGCTCAGATGAAGCGCGCGGAGACGCTGCCAAGCCCCTGATAGCGCACGGTGATGTTGTCGCCCGGCTCCACCGATACCGCAGCCGTGATGCCACCGGTCATGATGAAGGTGCCGGCCGGTATGTGTTCGCCGCGCTCTGCCAGCAGGTTGGCGAGCATCGCCACGCTGGACAGGGGATGACCGAGCACCGCGGCACCGGCGCCGAGCTCCACCACCTCGCCGTTCTTCTCCATCACCACGCCGAGGGTGCGCAGGTCGACCTCCTCGAGGCTGGCCATGCGGCCGCCGGTGATGAAGCGCGTCGAGGAAGCGTTGTCCGCCACCACGCTAATCAGGTCGAACTTGAAGTTCTCGTAGCGCGAATCGATCACCTCGACGGTCGGGATCACGTAGTCGACCGCCGCGATGACGTCGCCGATATGGCAGCCCGGGCCTGTCAGCGGCGCCTTGGTGACCACCGAGATTTCCGCCTCGATCTTCGGGTGGATCAGCTTCGAGCAATCCACGGTGCCGCCGTCCGGCACGCTGAAGTAGTCGGCCAGGAAGCCATAGATGGGCGTTTCCACGCCCATCTGCGCCATCTTCGCCCAGGAGGTCAGGCCCATCTTCAGGCCGACGGTCCGGTTGCCGCGCGCTTCCTTGCGCCGGCGAATCTCCCACTGGATGTCGTAGGCGTCAGCGAAGGTCATCTGCGGATAGTCGTTGGTGACCTTGTGGATGTCGTGGGCCTGCAGTTCGGCGTTTTCCACGTGCTCGGCCAGGGCCAGCACCTGTTCGCGGGTCAATGTACGGTTCATGCATGTTGCTCCTTGCGAGTTGCCAGCAGGTCGAGCGCGACGTCGACGATCATGTCTTCCTGGCCGCCGACCATGCGGCGCCTGCCCAGTTCTACGAGGATGTCGAGCGTCTTCAGTCCATACTTCGCGGCTGCCACCTCGGCGTGGCGCAGGAAGCTGGAGTAGACCCCGGCATAACCCAGGCCGAGGGTTTCGCGATCGACCCTCACCGGACGGTCCTGCAACGGCCGGACGATATCGTCGGCGGCGTCCATCAGTGCGTACAGGTCGGTGCCGTGGTTCCAGCCCATGCGCTCGGCCGCGGCGATGAATACTTCCAGCGGCGCGTTGCCGGCGCCGGCGCCCATGCCTGCCAGCGAGGCGTCGATGCGATCGCAGCCCTCCTCCACCGCGATGATGGAGTTGGCCACGCCGAGACTGAGGTTGTGGTGGGCGTGCATGCCGGTCTGGGTTTCCGGGTTCAGCGCCGCCTTGAAGGCGCGCATGCGGTCGCGGATGTCGTTCATGTTCATCGCGCCGCCGGAGTCGGCCATGTAGATGCACTGTGCGCCGTAGCTTTCCATCAGCTTGCCCTGCGCCGCCAGCTGTTCGGCAGGGATCATGTGGCTCATCATCAGGAAGCCGACGGTGTCCATGCCCAGTTCACGGGCATACTCGATGTGCTGTCGCGAGACATCCGCCTCGGTGCAGTGGGTGGCCACGCGCACCGAGCGGGCGCCGGCGTCATAGGCGGCTTTCAGGTCATGCACGGTGCCGATGCCAGGTAGCAGCAGCACGGTGATCCGGGCGTGCTGGATCACATCGGCGGCGGCCTCGATCCACTCCAGGTCGCTGTGCGCACCGAAACCGTAGTTGAAGCTGGAACCCTGCAGGCCATCGCCGTGGGTCACCTCGATGGAGTCGACGCGGGCCTTGTCCAGCGCGCGGGCGATGTCCTGGACGTTCTGGATCGAATACTGGTGGCGGATCGCATGGCTGCCGTCGCGCAGGGTCACGTCGGAGATATAGAGTTTCTTGCCGGGGTTGAAGGTCATGGCTCGGTCCTCATGCGTTCAGCAGCGACTGCGCCATGCGTTCGGCGGTAGCCAGCGCGGCGGAGGTCATGATGTCGAGGTTGCCGGCGTAGGCCGGCAAGTAGTGGGCGGCACCTTCGACTTCGAGATAGATCGAGGTTTTCAGGCCACTGAATGTGCCGAGCCCAGGGATATGCAGCGGCGCGGATGCGGGAATCATGTCGAACTGCACCTTCTGCTTGAGGCGGTAGCCCGGCACGTAGGCCTGCACGGCGCTGGCCATCTCCTCGATGCTGGCCTCGACCTGTGCCTGGTCGACGGCCTCGGACAGCACGAACACCGTGTCACGCATGATCAACGGCGGCTCGGCCGGGTTCATGATGATGATCGCCTTGCCCTTGGCGGCGCCGCCGATCACTTCGATGGCCTTGCTGGTAGTCTCGGTGAACTCGTCGATGTTGGCGCGGGTCCCGGGGCCGGCGGATTTGCTGGCGATGGAGGCGACGATCTCGGCGTAATGGACCTTGGCCACGCGCGACACCGCGGCCACCATCGGGATGGTGGCCTGGCCGCCGCAGGTCACCATGTTGACGTTGAGCTTGGCGAGGTGCTCTTCCAGATTCACCACTGGCACGCAGTAGGGGCCGATGGCCGCCGGGGTCAGGTCGATCAAGCGGATGCCGGGTTTGGCACGACGCAGCAAGGCATCGTTCCGTACGTGGGCAGAGGCGCTGGTGGCATCGAAGACGAAATCGATGTCGGCGAATTCGGGCAGGTTGATCAATCCTTCGACACCTTCGTGGGTGGTCGCCACACCCATGCGCTGGGCGCGGGCCAGGCCATCGGAGGCCGGGTCGATGCCCACCATCGCGCCCATTTCCAGATGCTCTGCGTTGCGCATCACCTTGATCATCAGATCCGTACCGATGTTGCCCGGGCCGATGATCGCTACTTTGAGTTTCTTGCTCATCAGGCTGTCCTCGATCAGATGAAGCGCACGCTGGCGCTGCCGATGCCGCCGATCTCGACGCGCATGAAATCGCCTGCCTTGACCGGCTCCAGCGGAACCAGCGAGCCGGACAGGATCACCTCGCCGGCCTTCAGGCCGATGCCGAACCGGCCGAGGGTGTTGGCCAGCCAGGCCACGCAGTTGACCGGCGAGCCGAGCGCCGCGGCGCCGGCACCGGTCGAGAGCAGCTGGCCGTTCTTTTCCACCAGCATGCCGCAGGTGACCAGATCGACCTGGCGCGGCGACACGGCCTGGTCACCGAGCACGAACAGGCCGCAGGAGGCGTTGTCCGCCACGGTGTCCTGGATCTTGATCTGCCAGTCCTGGATGCGCGAATCGACCACTTCGAAGCAGGGGATCACGCATTCGGTGGCGGCCAGCACGTCGGCATTGGTCACGCCCGGACCCATCAAATCATTCTTGAGGATGAAGGCGATCTCGCCCTCGGCGCGTGGCTGGATCAGCCGCTCGCTGATCGGCATGGCTTCGCCGCTGTTGTAGACCATCGCGTCGGTGAGGTAGCCGAAGTCCGGTTGGTGCACGCCGAGCATGTTCTGCACGGCCTTGCTGGTAACGCCGATCTTCTTGCCAATCACCCGCTCACCGGCGGCCAAGCGCCGTTCCAGCATACGCAAGGAAATGTGGTAGGCGTCATCGACGCTGATGTCGAAGCCACGGCTGGTCAGCGGCGTGACGGTCTCGCGCTGGACCATCGCCTGGTAGAGCTCGTCGCCGAGCTCGTTGATCAATGTCTTGTCCATATTGGTCTCTCTCAGCAATGGAGGGCGTCGGCCTCGGCGAGGAAGTTCTCGACCAGGCGGGCGAAACGCTCGGCGTGTTCGATCTGGGTCCAGTGGCCGCACTGGCCGAATACGTGCAACTGGGCGCAGGCGATCCATTCGGCCAGGGTCAGCGAGGCCGCCAGCGGAATCACTTGGTCCTCGCGGCCATGGATCACCAGTGTTTCGTGGGGCAAGGCGCGGATGTCCGCTTCGTCGCTGGCCAGCCCGTCGACCCAGCGCTGGCGCGGGGCGGGGAACATCTGCGCGAACGACTCCTGAAAACCGGGGCGGATGCTGGCCTGGTAACGCAGCTCGGCCAACTCGTCGGTGACCAGGCTGCGGTCGTAGGCGAAGGTGTCCATCAGCCGGCGCATGGTGGCGAAGGACGGCTCATAGCCCCACACATCATCCAGGCCCGGGGTGATCGGAAAGCTCACCCCGGCGCTGCCCATCAGCACCAGCCGGCGCACGCGCTCGGGGTGGCGGATGGCCAGGGCCAGGGCCAGGCCGCCACCGAAGGAGTTACCGACCAGATCGGCCTGTTCGATGCCCAGGGCATCCAGCACACCAAGCGCGTGTTCGACCCAGCGCTGTTGGTGGTACTGACCATCGGCCGGGCGTTCGCTGTAGCCGAAGCCCAGCATGTCCGGGGCGATCACCCGGCGGCGCTTGGCCAGCTCGGGCATCACCAGGCGCCAGTTGGCCCAGGCGGTGACGCCGGGGCCGGAGCCGTGGATCATCATTAGCGGGAAGCCTTCGCCGCTGTCGTGCAGGTTGGTGCGATAGCCGGCGGCGAGGATTTCGCGACCGATTTCAGGGCTTTGCTGCGGTGCGTTCATGACCAGGTCCTCAGAGTTTCACACAGATGTTTTTCAGCTCGGTGTAGAACTCCAGCGAGTGCACACCCCCTTCGCGCCCGATGCCCGACTGCTTGCTGCCGCCGAAGGCAGTGCGCAGGTCGCGCAGGAACCAGCTGTTGACCCAGACGATGCCGGCCTCAATCTGCCCGGCGACGCGGTGGGCGCGCGAAGCGTTCTCGGTCCAGATCGCCGAGGCCAGGCCGTAAGGCAGGCTGTTGGCCAGTTCAATGGCTTCCTCCTCGCGGTCGAACGGGCGGATATGGCAGCAGGGGCCGAAGATTTCCTCGGTGACCACCACCGAATTGTCGGCCAGCCCGGTCCAGATGGTCGGCTGCACCCAGGCGCCGCCGGCCAGGTGCGCCGGCATCTCGGGCACACCGCCGCCGGTGACGACAGTGGCGCCGTCATCGACTGCCTGCTGGTAGTAGCTGAGGACCTTCTCGCGGTGCTTGAGGCTGACCAGCGGGCCGAAGTTGCTGCTCGCATCGTCCGGCGGGCCGATCACCAGGGCCTCGGCGCCGGCCTTGAGGCGGGCGACGAATTCGTCGAAGATCGACCGCTCGACATACACCCGCTCGGTGCCCAGGCAGACCTGGCCGCAGTTGGCGAAGGCCGAGCGCAGGGTGCCCTCGATGGCCTTGTCCAGATCGCAGTCGGCAAACACGATGCCGGCGTTCTTGCCGCCCAGCTCCAGCGACACCTGACGCACGCCCTTGGCGGCGGCGCGCATGATGGTTTCGCCGGTGCCGGTCTCGCCGGTGAAGGTGTAGGCGTCGACATCCGGGTGGGCGGTGAGGAAGGCGCCGGCCGAGTTGCCGCCGAAGCCATGCACCACGTTGTACACGCCAGCCGGCACGCCGGCGGCGTTCATCACTTCACCGAGCAGAGCGGTGGTGGTCGGCGTCTCTTCCGAGGGTTTGACCACCACGGTGTTGCCGCAGGCCAGGGCCGGGCCGACCTTCCAGGTCATCAGCAGCAGCGGCAGGTTCCACGGGCTGATCACCCCGATCACGCCCTTGGGCCGGCGCACGCCGTAGTTGAGCGCGCCGGTGCCGTCCGGGGTGGCCATCTCGAAGGCCTCGGTGGGCACGTTCTTCACCAGGTCGGCGAACACCGAGAAGTTGGCCGCGCCGCGCGGGATGTCGATGTGGCTGGCCAGGGATTTGGGTTTGCCGGTGTCCAGGCACTCGGCCTCGAGAAACTCGTCGAAGCGCGCGCTGATGCCGGCGGCGACGCGATGCAGGATCTCGGTGCGCTCGGCCACCGTCATCCTGCCCCAGGGGCCCTTGAGCGCGGCGCGGGCGGCCTTGACCGCGGCGTCGACCTCGGCTTCGCCGGCTTCGTGGATCTTGGCGATCACCTGGCCGTTGGCCGGGTTGACGTTATCGAACAGCTTGCCGCTGGCCGATTCGACGTATTCGCCGTTAATGAAATGCTTGATTTCTTTCATCTGCGCAATCTCTGCAATAAGTCGAACCGGGCCTTCAGGTCAGCACGGTCATGAATCGTTCGTTGAGAATGCGGTCGTGGTAAAAGATCGCCTTGCCCAGTTGGTCGGCGGTCCAGGTCACCGGTTTGTGGTCCGGGTAGTTGTAATCTCCACCGCAGAACACTTCGTTGCGGTTACCGGACGGGTCGAAGAAGTAGATGGTCTTGCCGTGGGTCAGACCGTGACGGGTCGGGCCGATATCGATCGAGGTGTCGGTCATGGAGATCAGGTCGGCGGCGCGAAGCACGTCTTCCCAGGTTTCCAGGAAGAATGAGACGTGATGGAACTTGCCCTTCTCCGCGTGCTGGATAAAGGCCACGTCGTGCGCCTTGGTCGACAGGCTGAGGAACTGGGAGATGCGCGTGCCGTTGTCTTCGATCACCTGCTCGGCCAGGTAGAAACCGAGCACCTCAGTGAACAGTTCGTAGGTCGCCTGCAGTTCGTCGCCGTACATCAGACAGTGGTCGAAGCGCACCGCGCGCATACCCTTCAGGTCACGTGGCCAGGCTTCAGGGTTGACCTCCTCGATGCCCCACTTGCCGGTGTACTCCTTCTCGGCATAGAGCTCGAAGAAATGCCCGGATGGTGCCAGGAAGCGCACCCGACGCCCGCAGTCCTTGAGTTCGCCGGCAGGAATCTCCTCCACCTGGCAGCCGAACTCCAGCAGCTCGCCGGCCAGGCGGGTCAGGCAGGCATCGTCGGTCACCTTGAAGCCCATGAAATCCATGCCCGGCTGGTCGGCCTCACGCAGCACCACGGAAAATTTGTCCACCTCGCTCCAGGCCTTCAGATAGACGCGGCCCTGCTCGTCGCGGTCCATCTCGATCAGGCCGAGCAGGTCGCGGTAATGCGTTAGCGCAGCCTCCAGGTTCAACACGCGAAGCTGGACGTGGCCCGGGCGCATAACTCCTTTTTTCATCACGACACCTCTTAATGTTTCTTGTTGTCAGGGATTGCTTCGCACTTGGCGAAGGCATTCGATGTACAGATCAGCGCGTGGATACAGTTGACAGGCCAAGGCCAGGCCCTGCTTCGCGGCCTCCGGTGGAACCTGACTGCAGCTCATCCTGCCGCACTGGTAGTCGCCGCTGAGCACGCGCACCTTGCACAACCCACAGCCACCACCACGGCAACCGACCGGCACGCAACGCTTGCCCTGCTCCTCCATGGCCCGCAGGACCGACTGCTCCGGCAGGCAACGGAACACCTGGCCGCTAATCCGCTCACGCACCTCATAACTGCTGTCCATGGTTCACCTCAGATGCCCTTAAACATGACGGAAGCATCCCCCCAACAGCTCTGGGGTGATGCCTGCGCAACCCCGAAAATGAGTCTCAGGGGACCTCGTGTACGTCGCTTCTCCGCATGTCGATTTCTCTTCTTAACCAGACATAAAGATCAACCGAGGTCTCCCCCTGCCACCGGAAGAGTTACACCGGTGATGTAGGCAGCGTCGTCGGAGGCCAGGAACAGAATCGCCCCGGCCTGTTCGTCGATGTTGCCGTAGCGTTTCATCAGGCTGCTGTCGAGGGTCTGGTCGACGATCTGCTGGTACCAGACCTTCTCCTGCTCGCTCGGCTCGGCGCTGTTGCGCGGAATCCGCCGTGGAGGCGCCTCGGTGCCACCCGGCGCGGTGGCGTTGACCCGGATACCGCGCTCGGCGGTTTCAAAGGCCAGGCAGGCGGTCAGGGCGTTAACGCCACCCTTTGCCGCGCCGTAGGGCACGCGATTGACCCCGCGCGTGGCGACGGAGGAAACGTTGACGATGGCTCCACTGCCCTGCTCGAGCATTGGCGGCAGCGCGGCGTGGCAGCACCACAGGGTGGGGAACAGCGAACGACGCACTTCGGCCTCGATCTCGTGTTCCTGGTAATGCTCGAATGGCTTAGCCCAAATGGTGCCGCCAACGTTGTTGATCAGAATGTCCAGACGACCGAAGCGCTCGAGCGCCGCCGCCATCACCCGTTGGCAATCGGCGAACTGCTCAAGGTCGGCGGTCAGGGTCAGCACCTCAGCGACTCCGACCAGTTCGTCGGCCAGCTCATGTATTAGCTCGGAACGGTCGACCAGCAGCAGCCGACCTCCTTCGGCCGCCATCCGTTCGGCCACGCGGCGACCGATGCCCTGGGCAGCGCCGGTGATAACGGCAGTCTTGTCCTGGAAACGTTTGTTCATGAACCACCTCGGTTGTGTAGCCCAGATGCAATTTTGGGAAAGTTCGCAGGAAACATGGGCTCTACTGCACGAATAAAACAGGCCCGCTCACCAAGTAAGCGGACCAAAGGAGCCTCTAGGCGCTGGCGGCGAACTTCTCATAATAGAAATTGGCCGGCTGGATGCCCTGTGCGCGAATGTACTGACTGACCGCCTCGACCATTGGTGGCGGACCGCAAAGGTAGACATCTACCTCACCGCCGTTGAGGTGTTTGGGCTCGATGTACTGGGTCACATAGCCCTTTTGCGGATAGGCGCTGTCCGGGCTGGCGACGCAGGCGCTGTAGCTGAAGTTGGGAATGCGCGCGGCGAATGCCTCTAGCTTGTCCATTTCGACCAGGTCGTGGTCATGGGTGACGCCGTAGATCAGATGGAGCGGGTGCTCGCTGCCCTGCTCGGCGATCTTCTCCAGCATCGCGGTGAACGGCGCTAGGCCGGTACCACCCGCCAGCAACAGCAGCGGCCGCTTGATCTCGCGCAGATAGAACGCGCCCAGCGGTCCAGCCAGACTGACGCTATCGCCGACCTTGGCGAGGCTGGTCAGGAAGCTGCTCATCAGCCCGCCCGGCACGTTGCGGATCAGGAAGCCGACCTCGCCATCCTTTTGCAGCGAGCTGAAGGAATAGGCGCGGGTCTGGTCGCTGCCCGGCACTTGCAGATTGACGTACTGGCCCGGCAGAAACGCCAACTGGTTCAGCGATGCGCTTTTGATAGACAGCGCGATGGTGCTCTCGGACAGCTGACGCACGTTGCTGATCGCTGCCTGATAGCTGGCCTGCTGGGTCTTACAGACGTCCGATGCGGCCGGAACGCGAATCACGCAGTCGCTTTCGGCGCGCATCTGGCAGGTCAGCACGTAGCCCTGCTCGGCTTCGGCTTCGCTCAACGCATCCTCGATGTATTCCTCGCCGAGGTCGTAGCGGCCGCTCTCGGCGAAGCATTTGCAGGCGCCGCATGCACCGTCTCGGCAGTCCATGGGTAAATTGATGCCTTGGCGGTAGGCAGCATCAGCAATAGTCTCGCCAGCATTAGCATCGATGAAACGAGTGACGCCGTCTTCGAAGTTCAGTGCAACCTTGTGTGTCATGGCGGCACCTCAGACGTGGTATACATCGATGAACTGGCGGACGTAGTCGTTCTTCAGAACGACCTTCTTGGCCTTAATCAGCGGGCTCTCGCCGCATGTGTCGAGGGTGCAGAAGTTGGTGCCAAAGAAGTGGTCCACCGTCTTGTACCGGTAATTCAAGGTGTACCAGTTGTAGCGCAGCTTACAGAAGCCGTCGGACTGCTCGAGCAACTCCAGATTGCTGATGTTGTGGCTGGTTCGGGTGTCCGGAATGGTGGCACTGGAGCGCTCGGTCTTGATGCGGAACACCCGATCCTCTAGGCCACCGCGATTGCCGTACCAAATCAGCGAGATCTGGCTCTGCGGGTCTTCGGTCAATTGGTCGCGATCGTCCCAGGCCGGCATCCAGAAAGTGGCGTCCGGCGCGTACATTTCCAGCCAGCTATCCCACTGCTTGTCGTCGAGGTAGCGTGCTTCGCGGTAAAGGAAATCGCGCACGGCTTCGTAGGAGATAGTCATTTACGCGCCCTCCGCATGGATCAGCCGATCCTGTTCGGCCTTGACGGCCCTGATCATCTGCTGTTGCCAGTACTTGTGCTGCATGACGAACAGGCCCTCGTCCTCGATACGCGGGCCACTCATCAGCGGGTGCAGATCAATCCCCCTAGCAATTTCGTCGGGGCCGTCGATCCAGTGCGTCGCCCCACGGGACATATCGTTCATTCCCCTGCCGGCGAAGCCCTGCTGGCAAGCGCGGAATTCTTCAAGGTCGTCCGGGGTGGCCATGCCGCTGACATTGAAGAAATCCTCGTACTGACGGACGCGGCGGGCACGCGCCTCGGCGCCCTCGCCTTTCGGCGCGATGCAGTAGATGGTGATTTCGGTTCTATCCACCGACAGCGGACGGGTGATACGCAACTGCGAGCCGAACTGGTCCATCAGGTAGAGGTTCGGGTAGAGGCAGAGGTTGCGGGAGATACCGATCATCCAGTCGGCACGGGCTTCACCAACCTCACTGGCTAAGCGATCTCGATCAGCGAACAGCGGACGGTCTGCCGGGTCGGGCCAGCGCGCCCAGATCATCTGATGGCCGTTTTCAAAGGAGTAGAAACCACCGCCACCCTTGCCCCAGCTACTGGCGCTCATGGCGCGAATATCATCGCCCGCTTCTCTCAGCTTGCGCTGCTGCTGGGTGGCGGCGTAATTCCAGTGCACAGTGCTAACGTGGTAGCCGTCGGCCCCGTTCTCGACCTGCACCTTCCAATTGCCTTCGTAAACATAGGTGCTGGAACCGCGCAGCACCTCCAGACCTTCGGGCGATTGGTCGACGACCATGTCGATGACCTTCCTCGACTCGCCGAGGAATTCTTCCAATGGGGCGACGTCCTCGCGCAGGCTGCCGAACAGAAATCCGCGGTAGGAAGCAAAGCGCGCAACTTTCTTCAGGTCGTGCGAGCCGTCACAGTCGAAGCTGTCCGGATAGCCGGCGCCCTTGGGGTCTTTGACCTTGAGCAGCTTGCCCGAATTGCTGAAGGTCCAGCCGTGGAACGAGCAGGTGTGGGTGGCCTTGTTTCCACTCCTAAAGCGACAGAGCGTGGCGCCGCGGTGACTGCAGGCATTGATGAAGGCATTGAGCTCACCATCTTTGTTGCGTGTGATGAATATCGGCTGCCGGCCCATCTGCGTGGTGTAGTAGTCGTTCTTCTCGGGAATCTGGCTCTCGTGGGCGAGATAAATCCAGTTACCCTCAAAGATGTGTTTCATCTCTAAATCGAACAGCCGAGGGTCGGTGAACATCTCGCGCTTGCAGCGGTAGATGCCCTCATTCTCATCTTCTTCAACGAGGCTATCAATATAGTCGAGACCCAGGTTCATTTTCGTGCCTCCATTATTATTGTTTTAGTTGCATAAAGCCTAAGAGCTAGGCCTTTCTAGAGATAGCCATTTTTTGCACTCCTGTATCCGTTTCTTGCAAGTCCTGAAAACTGCAGCCGATATAGCCCACAGGCCTCTCAGGAAACGAGCGGCAACAGGAAAACGACTATGGCAGTTCGCCCTTCGGTCGCGGTAGGGATGGCAGTTACCTGCCCCCCGCACAGATCCGTACGTGCGGAACTACGCATCCGGCTCCTGCCTCAGGTACGTGACGCGAAGCGCTCCTCTGGGTAAGGATGAGCAGTTCTGGGCCTTGGTATATAGCAGTCGGCAAGGCGTCCGTAGCGTGACCACTGGAGTCGGTTACGCTGGCTGCTTCGCTTGAGGGCTTGCTACCATAGACGACATACCGCCACTCGAAAACCGTCCAGACGTATCAGGTTCCCCGGCACCGCGTGGTAATTGAAGTATCCGCTGACCACCCGGGTAAGCCCCTGACCCACGACCCGAACAGGCTCATGACGTCGGCGTTTCAGCTCATCCCGAATGGCCAGCAACGTCACACGCATTCGCTTCTTTACCGTCGGTCGCAGTATTTGAAAGCCATCGCTTCTGTTGGCACTACAGCAGTGTGTGAACCCCAGGAAGTCGAACGTCTCCGGTTTACCTAGCCCTCGCCGCCTGCGATTCTTTGCAGCGAAACGACCAAACTCAATCAGCCGTGTCTTCGAAGCATTGAGGGATAAGCCAAACCTGGCCAAGCGTACCTGCAACTGCTCCAGAAACTGCTGAGTCTGCCATTGCGTCCTGAAACCCAAGCACACTGTCGTCTGCGTATCGCACAGCAATCATCTGACCTCGTGCAGTACGCTCGCGCCATTGCCTGATCCACAAGTCCATCACGTAGTGCAGGTAGATGTTGGCAAGCAACGGTGAAATAACGCCGGCAACAATAGAGCAAACTCTCGGATAAACTGGGGGCTGCGCATTGCCAGGGAGAGTTTTGCTCCGAGGTATGCAGGATGCCCCGACGTCGAGATTGTTCTCGTCACTTCAGTCATGAGCCGAAAACCGCGGATCTGGCATATTCGTCTGGCTTTCGAGCCAAATCGGTTCTCTTGTGAGCAGCTCGAGAGGGTCTACGAGCAGCTAAAACCGACAGATGCGCGCGGTTCCTCAGAATTGCCACAACCCCAATCCTCTGTGACAAAGCATCGTGCTGCCAAGCGAGGTGAACAATGAGCCAGGCTGTGATGGTGGCGTTCTATGCTCGCGTATCCTCTGATCAACAGGCTAAACGCGGCACGATTGAAAGCCAGATTGCCGCGTTGACAGAGCGGATCGTGGCTGATGGTGCCCACGTTGCTGAGGACATGCGCTTTGTCGATGCAGGCGTCAGCGGCGCGACGCTGATTCGCCCACAATTGGAACGGCTCAGAGACCGCGCTGCACTTGGCCTGGTGGAACGTCTCTACGTCCTGTCCCCAGACGGCTGTCGCGAAAATATGCTCACCAGGCCTTGCTGATGGAAGAACTATCGGCGTGCGGCGTACAGGTCGTGTTCCTCAATCATGCCATTGGCGTCACGCCAGAGGAGTCGTTGCTGCTGCAGATGCAGGGCATGATCGCGGAATATGAGCGTGCCAAAATCATGGAGCGCCATCGTCGCGGCAAGCTTCATGGCGCCAGACGCGGCAGCATCAATGTGCTGTCGACTGCGCCGTACGGTTATCGCTACATTCGTAAGCAACTTGATGGCGCACCCGCACAGTACGTTATCGACCTGCCGCAAGCGGCGACGGTCAGAACCATCTTTCAATGGATTGGGATGGAGCGACTGAGCATCGGCGAAGTGGTGCGACGCCTTGGGGCAACCGGCACCGTCACCGCCTCAGGTAAACCGTATTGGGATCGCAGCACTGTATGGGGAATATTGCAAAATCCAGCCTACATGGGCCGGGCCGCTTTCGGTAAAACACAGGCGCGTGATCGTTTACCTCGGATACGCGCACAACGCCACAGTGCCGAGGTGTCCAGGAAGGGCTACTCCACCGTACGTACCGATCCGAGTCAGTGGATCGAGATAGCCGTACCGGCGATTGTCAGCGAAGGGTTGTTTCAGTCGGTTCAAGAGCAACTTGCTGAGAATCGCAAAGCGACTCGTCAGCGCCGTCATGGTGCGGTCTACCTGCTTCAGGGCTTGACCGTTTGCGGCCATTGTCACTACGCCTATTACGGTAAAAAGGTCAGCAAGGCAGCGGCCAAAGTCCAACGTCGGGACTATGCCTATTATCGTTGCATTGGAACCGATGCCTACCGCTTTGGTGGCGAACGCGTCTGTGACAATCAGCAAATACGAACGGACCGTCTCGATGAACTGGTGTGGCAGCAGGTTGTTGAGCTGCTCGCCCACCCTGGAAGGCTAAAGAATGAATATGAACGTCGGCTGGGAATCCTCGAAGAAAAAGAAAAAACAAACCTTGATACGGCCGCACTGGAACGACAACGACTGCAGCTGGACAAAGGCAGGTCGCGGCTCATCGATAGTTATGCCGAGGGTATGATCGACAAAATGGACTTTGATCCGAAGATGCGGCACTTGAAGAGCCGTCTGGAGCAGCTTGATCAGCAGATTCAGGACTCACGGCGTCATCAGGTGGGGCAGCGCGAGCTGTTTCTCGTGATTAATCGTCTCGAAGAGTTTGCCGCGGCTGTCCATGACCGACTGGGCACTGTCGATTTCGTCACCAAGCGGGAGATCATCCGCGGTCTGGTCAAACGCGTCGAGATTCACAAAGACGAGATTTTGGTGGTGTTCCGGGTTGATCCGGATCCCGGGTTCAACGCCAGCGAGACGTCGACTGGCTCCGGCACCAGAGAAAAAAGTATGCAAGATCGTACGCGGCGTAATCACTGCGCCTTGGGGAGTTCCCTTGGTCGCAGCCACCCTACGGCCATCCTCCATTACTCCCGCCTGAAGCCATTTACAGATGAGTCCGAGCATGCGTCGGTCTGCAATCCGATGCCCCAGAAACATCAGCATCCATTCATGGTCGATCTCATCAAAGGAAACCACGACAGACTACCCCTCTCCACGACGCTCCTGAATCGGTCGTCATCACGCGAACGGGTCACCCGTTCGAAGGCCAACGCCTCAAGGTCATTAACCGAAGGCAGTGCGCCGGACGATTGCACCTTCTACTGATTTTTCCCGATGAGTCACGCGGATTGATTCCCGTCAATTGGACCGATTTTGTCGTCGGTTCCGACGAGGTTCCCAAGGCCTCGGTGGCCGACGCGATTGGCTCACTTGCCGACTTACTCCACGCTCGCCTGATCATTGATGCTTT